>JAACZX010000610.1 GCA_009996555.1 Chitinophagaceae bacterium
CCCTTCTTACGACAAGGCACTGAAGGAAACAAAACCTGAATTGCTTGAAACAGAAGAATGGATCAAAAAACTTTACAACGACCTGACCGTATCGGAACCATACCAGCAATATATTCAGCAGGAAAGCAGGGATAAAAAACAGGAAAAGGAAATCATTGAATTTATTTTTACCGACCTGATGCTGCCCAATGAAGACTTTATTTCGTTTGTAGAAGAAAAATTTTTGCACTGGGATGATGATGCAGATATGATGAACCAGCTAATGCTGAACCTTTTGCAGAAACCCACCGGCAGCGATTTTCAGCAGTTTGTTGGTAATGAAAAATTAAAATTTGCAAAAGACCTTTTGCTGAGTGTGATTGAAAAAGAAGAGATCTGTAACGACTACATTAAAGACAAGTTGCAAAACTGGGATCCGGAGCGTACGGCTATTCTTGACATGATCCTGATGCGGATGGGTATTTGCGAATTTCTGTTCTTTGAAACTATTCCGCCCAAAGTAACCATCAATGAATACATTGATCTGGCGAAAGATTACAGCACACCACAAAGCGGACATTTTGTAAATGGCATACTTGACAGTATTCATAAAGACCTTGCCACGCAGAACAAACTGCACAAAGTGTCTTTTAAGAAACCATAATCAACGCTTTCCTTTACATTTGCAATCCGATAAACAGCGATATATGAAACAATTCATCCTCTTATCAGCTTTTGTTGCATTACTTTCTTCATGCGGTAATGCCGATAAAAAAGCAGCCGATGCAACTGTTGCATCATCTGAACAAACTGAAGCAGCTGCAGCAGCATCTGTTGATGTAACAACTGTTCAATGGCTCGATTCTGCACAAAACTTTGGTAAAGTAACCGATGGTGAAAAAGTAGTGATCACGTTCCATTTTAAAAACACGGGAACAAAACCACTCATCATCTCCAACGTGCAGGCAAGCTGCGGTTGTACTGTTCCTTCTAAGCCCGAAGAACCAATTGCTCCCGGTGGAGAAGGAAAGATCACAGCTGAGTTTAACAGCGAAGGCCGTGTTGGTAAAGCAGCAAAAAATATTACAGTAACAGCAAACACAAAAGAAAGCATCACCGTTCTTCTGTTTGAAGGTGAAGTGCTTCCTAAAAAACAAAACAAATAAACATGTATCAATTACTCTTATTTGCAGGCGACCCCAAATCTGGTGGCGGAAGTATTCAGTTAGTTTTTCTTGGATTGATGATCGTGGTTTTCTGGTTATTCATGATTCGCCCGCAAGCTAAAAAAGCAAAACAGCAAAAAACCTTTATTGATAATCTTCAGAAAGGAGATAAAGTAGTAACAATTGCCGGTATTCATGGTGTGGTAAACAAAGTAAATGAAGATGCAACGATCTCTCTGGAGATCAACCCGGGCAGCTATATTAAAATTGAACGTAGCGCTATCAGCATGGATTGGACAACTCAGTTGAACAAGCCTGCTGACGCAAAGAAATAAGTATTTCAGATTTTAAATTTGCGATTTTAGATTTCAAAGCGATTGGACAGTATTCAAAATCTGTAATCGTACATCTAAAATCGCAAATTCATTTACAGCATGCTTAAAATCGGATTAACAGGAGGCATTGGCAGCGGCAAAACCACCGTTGCAAAAGTACTGGAAGTGCTGGGTGTACCTGTTTACTATGCCGATGATGCTGCAAAAGAATTAATGAATAAAAATGAGCTGTTAAAACAACAGCTCATTTTTCATTTTGGGGAAGAAACCTATTTTGCAGATGGGCAACTGAACCGCAAATATCTTGCGTCTGTTGTTTTTAATAATAAGGAAAAACTGGAATTGCTTAACAGTCTTGTACACCCGGCTACCATTGCCCATGCACAGGAGTGGTTCAGCAATCAACATTCACCTTACGTTATAAAAGAAGCGGCGTTGCTTTTTGAAAGTGGCAGTGCTGATGGTCTTGATTACATTATTGGTGTAACTGCACCTGCTGCTGTGCGCATAAAACGTGTAATGGACAGGGATCATGTTAGTGCTGATGAAGTTAAAAAAAGAATGGCCAACCAGATTGACGAAACACTTAAAATGAAATTGTGCGATTTTGTACTGCGGAATAACGAACAGGATCTGTTGTTGCCGCAGGTTACAGCATTGCATGAAGAACTGATCAAACGATCGCAACAACAATGAGTTTATTATTCATCATCATCGTAGCAGCCGGGCTTCCGTTTCTTACTGCACAGAGTTATAAGAACATCCGGAAAATGGAGGCTGAGCTGGAAGGTGCACAAATCGCCAAGATACCTGTGTACCTGCAATCGATGTTGATGCAGATCATTCTTTGTGTGCTTGCCTTTTTTGCTGCACGCAGCGAAAAAATAGAGATCTCTTTAAAAAGTAATTACACGTACACTTCCATTGGCGCAGCAGTTGCTCTTATTGTTATTGCATTGGGTATTGCATGGATATCGCAAAAATTTTCAAAAGAAAACGACGAAAGCACCCTGCACCATATTTTACCCGATAACAATATGGAACGGCTGATATGGATACTGGCCTGCGTGGTAGCTGCTTTTTGTGAAGAATACATTTACCGTGGTGTATTGTTTCAAATGATCATGGGGTATGTTGAACATACATGGTGGTTAGCTGCCCTGTTAAGTGCTGTTGTATTTGCATTCGGGCATGGCACACAAGGCGAAAAAGCCATTATCCAGATCATCCCTTTTGCAGTAGGTTTCCAGTTTCTTGTTTACATCAGTGGCGGATTACTGTTGCCAATGATCGCACACTTCATCTACAATATACTTGTGGAATTACTCTTTGGAGATAAGATAAAAAAAGAAGCAGGACATTAACCATGCCCTGCTCTCTCAAATTATTTTTTCAATTATTGAACCTGTACTTTTTCTGACAAATTGTATTTACCTGCATTTATCTTCAGCAGGTACGTTCCTTTTGCAAATGTTTGCTATCCTATATCACCACCCTGCCTTTTCGCCCCAGTTACCTAATCCAAAATACTGGTTCAGCTGCATGGTTAATCCTAACTGGTTATACGCTGTACTGTTTTGAAAATAGCTGCGGCTGTACCTTAGTTGAAGTTTGGAGAAAAGAACACCCACGCCCAATGAAAAACCGGTTAAACCATTTCCGCCGGTGCTTACCTTCAATTCTTTTGCACGGAGAATATTATATGCAGCTGTCAGCTCTACCCTTTCCCCAACCAATATTTGAGTAGAAAAAATAAAATGCTGAAACAGTTTGTCGAATGTGATCTTTTTAGTGGATGCGTTTTCAAATCCGTTGCTGTTGTTAAACATAGTATCGTTATACAAAATATCAAACCGATGAAGATGATGTGCTGTAGCTGAAAAACGAATTGGTGCTTTTGCCAACCGCTTTGAAATACCTGCCTGCAGATCAAATGGCAGTTCTTCGGGTTCAGCAGGGTTGTAGCGTTTTAATTGCCCACCCATATTTACAGCTACAATACTTGCCTGCAACAGGTTGGCAGTATCTCTGTAAAGTACACCCACATCGGCAGCAATTGCAGAGGAGCGATAGATGCCATAATTACTTGCCAGGTATTTTACGGAAACACCATACTTCCAGCGGTTCAGGTATTCTCTGCTTGCCTGTATCTGTAAAACAAAATCCCGTGGACGATATAAAGCTTCTATATTACCTGCAGCATCTGTTTGCTGTGTGGTACCATAATCAAAATACATAATACCTGCTGCAAAATTTGTTTGAAGCTTTTTATTGCGAAAGCCCAGCATCCAATGCACATTCTTTACCCCTGCATAAAGAGCATTGAAGTTTGCAGCCATTTGCGTGTGCATAACAGAATCAAGTTGTGCAGGGTTGGCAAATGCCAGTGAAATATCTTTCGATTCATTGGTGAGATTGATGCCACCTAATGCCGCTGCCTGCGGCGATGCCGGAAATTTCAGGAAATTATACGCAGCCCTGCCGCCCAATGTTTGTGCAAACAATCCGGTAACAAAAAAAAACATTGCAATAAAACTGACTGATCGGCGCATAGCTGAAACTAACTAAGGCTGTAATTTAATCAAAAGCTGCAGAGTGTTACTGCGAATGTTCTTCTAAAAAATATCCCCCATAAAAATGGGGGAATTCTTTTTTAACCATTAAAACAACCAACATGAATAGATCTTGTTGCTGTATTATAACACGGCAGGCGTGATATTGTTCACTGCTCTTTTCAGATCAG
>JAACZX010000611.1 GCA_009996555.1 Chitinophagaceae bacterium
TTGAGTTTGTACCGTCATATTGAAAAACATTTCTTAGCAAAACTTCCCGGTGAAGAAGAAGCGATTATTACCGATACAAAGAAAGTGATCAATACACTCAATGCATTGTGTATTGAAATGGATAACCGCTACGACCTGTTGAAAGAGGCCGGTTGCCGTAACCTGCGTGAGTATAACGAGAAGTTTGTAGCCCGTAAACTAAATCCGCAAAAAGGTCATCAATACCTTCCATTCATCGTATTGGTGGTGGATGAGTTTGCCGACCTGATCATGACAGCTGGTAAGGAAGTAGAGATGCCGATTGCCCGCTTGGCGCAGCTGGCCCGTGCCGTAGGTATTCACCTCATCATTGCAACACAACGTCCATCAGTAAATATCATCACCGGTACAATTAAAGCCAACTTCCCTGCAAGGATTGCGTTTAAGGTATCGTCTAAAGTCGACAGCCGTACCATCCTTGATACAGGTGGCGCCGAGCAGTTGATTGGTAAAGGTGATATGTTGATCAGTTACAATGGCGAGCTTACACGTTTACAATGTGCTTTTGTTGATACACCTGAGGTAGATGAGATCGTTTCATTTATCAGCAAGCAGCGTGGCTATCCGCAGGCGTTTTTGTTGCCTGAGTATGTGGATGAAAAGGAATTGGAGGGCAGGGATTTTGATCTGGCAGACAGGGATTCGCTTTTTGAAGATGCAGCCCGCCTGATCGTGCAAAACCAGGTAGGTTCAACATCGTTATTGCAGCGCAGGATGAAGCTGGGTTATAACCGTGCAGGAAGGCTGATGGATCAGCTGGAGGCGGCAGGCATTGTTGGGCCAAGCCAGGGAAGTAAAGCAAGAGATGTACTTATAAAAACTGAAGCAGAACTTGATCAACACCTGGAAATGATGGGGTAGTTGTTAAAGTTTGTTCAGCGGCTGCTGCCCGGCCATTTTTCCTTTAGATGCCTATCTTTGCGGCCTTAGATTTGATAAACATCCTTTATAAATTCTTAAGCATTTCAATTGCAACCAATTCTTTTGGCTGGCAATCTGAATAATAAAAAACCGGATTGTTCAATCAGTCCAATAATTAAAACCAGGGAACAGAATGAAAACCGTTAGAATGAAGACAATTCTATTAACAGCAGTTGCAGCAATATTCAGTTTGTCAGCAATGGCACAAAACCAGAGTTTGGGCAAAAGCGATCCTGCAGCAAAAAAAATTCTTGATGCAGTAAGTGCTAAGTTCAAAACCTTTAAAGCTGTGCAGGCAACATTTACATTTAAGAATGAAGATGGAAAAGGGAAAGTATTAGGTATTAAAAAAGGTTCATTGTTTACAAAGGGAACAAAATACCGTGTAAATATTACCGGCGGCCAGGATATTTATTGCGATGGTTCCAACATCTGGAACTACGATAAATCAGTAAATGAAGTAACAATTTCAAAATACGATGCGTCGCAAAATTCAATTACACCACAAAAATTGTTTTCGAATTTTTACGATAAAGATTTCCTCTACAAATTAAATGGCGAAAAGAAAGAAGCTGGAAAAACATTGCAGGAAATTGAATTAACCCCTGTTGATAAAACAAAATCATTCTTTAAAGTAATTGTGTGGGTTGATAAAGCAACGCAAACAATTTACAGTACAAAAGTGCTTGAAAAGAGCGGCAATAAATATACTTATACAGTTGGAACATTGAATGGCAAAGCAGCAGTTGCGGATACACAGTTTGTTTTTGACAAAGCAAAATATCCCGGTGTAGAAGTTGTTGATTTACGATAATTAAGTTTTTTCATGATAAAGAAAACGCCACAGCAATTTCAGCTGTGGCGTTTTTATTTTCATTTTCATTTCTTTATCGTATCAGGATAAAGCTGCCTTTTGTAGTAACAGGTATGTTATCTTTTTTGTAGCTGCAGTGATAAACAAATGTACCGGGATCCTGGGGTCTGCCTTTATGTTCTCCGTTCCATCCGTTTCTGAAATCATTTGTGGAGTAAACCTGTTCCCCCCAGCGGTTAAATATGGTTAAGGTATAATCCTGCAGGTTAAATGCATTCAGGATTTTAAACTGGTCGTTTCTTCCATCGCCGTTCGGTGTAAATGCATTCGGGAAAAGGATTACACAATCAACACTGCGGATCGTAACATCATCGGTTACGGAACCGCAGGCATTTGTTACTGTTACAGAATAATTTCCTGTTTGCCTTACGGTAAAGCGGTCGTTTGTAGAATTATCCTGCCAGAGGTACGATGCATAAACTCCGGGATATAGAACAATAGTATCGCCCACACATAACTCTCTGTTTGGACCAAGATTTGGTCTTGGTTGTGTATCAACATTCAATACTAATGTACGTATGCTGTCGCAGCCATTAGCAGCAACAAGAGTATCAATATAAGTTCCCGCTGTTGAATATCCAAGATAGGTTTGTCCCTGGCAAATAGTTTCAGTTAGTGTTATTCTTGAGCTGGGTAAAACAGTAAGGTTGAGCATACGGATACTGTCGCAACCATTCGCTGCAACAAGTGTATCAATATATATTCCTGTGGTAGAATAACCAAGGAAAGGATATCCTTCGCAGGTTATTTGATTGAGCGTTGTTCTTGATGCAGGCAGTACTACCAGGTGAAGTGTGCGTATACTGTCGCAACCAAGTGCGGTTCTCAATGTGTCGATATATGTTCCTGACAAAGTATAACCGTCAAATACATCGCCTTCGCAAATTGTTTGGTTAACAGTTGATGTTTTTTCTCCACCAATGCCAATCATCACCGAATCGATCTGGTTGCCACAGCCGGGTAAACTCACAGTTACATAATATTTTCCTGCACTAAGTACAGAAGCATTATTGATTACCGGGTTTTGTTGATTGCTGCTGAAGCCATTTGGACCTGTCCAGCTATATGTTGCCGTTAACAGCGTATCTGCTTTTAATGAAATCGTTCCGCCATCACAAATAAACGGAGTAGTGGTGGATGCATTGGCATAGTTGTTATTAAAACTGCTGAAAAAGCCATAACCTGTTCCTTCACGATCGTTTCCAATAAGTACACCTAAATGAAAAAAAGTACGGGAGTTGGTGATGGTTACCGGAGAGTCTAATGCCGAAATGGAATTTGATAATAAAATGCTGGCTGCCAGCCATTGATTTGCTGTACCCGGCACTGGTGTAAAGTCAGTTGGTTTTATAACGTTATTGTTACCATTCACTTTAAAGAATGATTCACCACCGGCTCTTACAAGTACATTTAAGTAATTTGATCGGCTACTGCTTCTTGTATAGGTTGTAGCTAAACTTCCTGTACATTTTATTGGCGGTAAGATTGCTCCGCCTAATTCGCAACCAATCCCTGATATCTGGTAAACATAAACGGGGTTTGATGCCTGAATGTATGTTGAAGCATTCGTAAGGCTTGCCTGGTAAGACTGTCCTGCATTTAGGGTGGCTATAGCAATTCCGTCTTGTGATACCGTAGTGCCATTAACAGTTGCAGTGATATAAATTTTTTCCTGAGTACCTAACAAGTAGCCTTTTGTTGCCACATATTCGGTACCTAAAATGTTTGTTGGAATTGTTTGATCGCCTATAAGGTCAGCACAGGCATATCCCGGTGATGTTGCAAGATCATCAGCTAAAGTGATTGCAATGGGTTTTGTAGAAGTAACTTTTGAACCTCCTAAATGTTCTGCTGCTGCTTGTGATGTTGCTATAGCAGCATAGGTTTGGCCACGATTCAATGTAATTGAAAAGGGGACACCAGCGACATGGCCTACAATGTTTTTTGAAGGTGTGATGGTTACGCTTGTATTATCTTCTGTAGCTACAATATTGAAAGATGAATAAGGGGTTGGCGTGTGAGAACCTGTATTTGAACCTGCATTTTGAGAGGAAATAAAGAAATCGTTTCCAATTGCGTTACGTCCTTTTAAAACAAATAACTCCGGGTTTCTGCTGTTGTGGTTTACTTCATAGTACACAGCAACCTGTGCTGTGGAAACAATTCTTATCCCTTTGTTTTGGACCACATTGCCGGGTGTACATTCAATTGAATTGATCCAGGCTGTTAAATCAATTGATGTACTGGAGTTAGCCGGAAGATTAATTACCTGCGTGGGTAATCCACCACCTGCTGGCTGAGATATTGTTACTGTACCCGCATTTTTAAAAGAGGCGATGCGTAAAAAAATCGGCCGGTCAAGACCTGTGCTGGAAGAAATATCC
>JAACZX010000612.1 GCA_009996555.1 Chitinophagaceae bacterium
TTCTTCGTCTACCAAACGGGATAAGAGCAGGAAGGGATATGGCAGGGTGAAATGCCAGGTTGGATGGCGGGTGTATGCAGCAGTTTGCCATTTTAGCTGGGGTTTGAGTTTTCGGAGTTTTTTGTAGCGGCTGGCGAGGGAGGGGGTCTTTTTCATTGTATGCTATTTATGGGATTGAAATAATGACCTTTAGTATAGAATATCTATACTAAAGTATGCAACAACCTACATAATTCCAAACTTATGTATATTTTTTTGAGCAATTTTTATCTTTCATCCTATAAATAGTATAGAAAAGCCTAACACTTAATGACAAAGCTTGGACTTTATTTAGCACAGAAATCGGTTAATAAATCTGAAGTGGCCAGAAAAGCCGGGCTATCGAAAGCTCGTATGAACGAGTTGACCTTAAATGAGCGAAGTCATTTACGAGCAGAAGAACTTTATTTGATTGCTCTTGCGATTGATGTGAAGCCAGGAGATTTGTTGGAGGCTTTATGTAACCATCTAAGTTTAGAAAAGTAAGCATCCTACAATTAAGATTATAATTTCCAGTTATTCACGGCTTCCTCTATCACTTCTAAGAACTCCTCAATATTCATCTTCATGTTTGACTCTTCGTTTGTTTCTGTTATTGAAATAAACTCATGTACAAAGTGATCGATATCTGGATCCCAATCATCAAAGTGCGAATCGGGTACTTGCCATTCTGTTGAGTAAAACAATTTGTCATCAAACAGATGACCCAAAATGAACTGTTCAATTTCCTGAACTGGTTTGTTTACTGGATTACCAAACACAACTTCATTGTGTTTTTTGTAATTGGCATAATCACGGTAGCGATAGGAAAATTTGATGTTCATAGTGTTTTTCTTTTTATAAAGGTATGAAATGACCCTTAAAGTCCGTTGACTTAAAAGCCACATTACCTGATCTTACAGCATGGATTTAAAAGAAAAAGTTGGCTTACGAATCCGACAGCTGCGGAAAGAACAAGAACTCTCACAAGAAGCATTAGGCTATAAAGCTGAAGTAGACCGCACATATGTTACCGATGTCGAAAACGGACGTCGCAATGTTTCTGTTGAAATATTAGAACGATTGATTAAGGCACTGGGTATTTCAGTTGCTGAATTTTTTAACAGTAAAGAATTCAGGAAATGAGAGGTGCATACTATTCTTGTTTTATTAGAGACTTTTTAATTACATCCAATGAAGAAATTATTGGAAATCTAAATCTTGCAAACACCCAATTTGCCAGTCAGTGGACAATTGCAACAACTTCGTGGGACAGCAGTGTTCAGCTCTTAAAAAACTCCTTTTTAGAGTTAACAGCGAAACATGTTAATGCTTCAAACTGGTATTTGCTTCTTGAATATGAAATTCCTCGTTTACAAAGCAGGATTGATGCAGTTGTACTTGCAGATGATTTAATTTTTGTTATTGAGTTTAAATATGAAAGAAAGAAATATGAATTGGCCGATGTTCGTCAAGCGGAAGACTATGCACTAGACCTTCACGATTTTCATATGGAAAGTAGAGAAAAAACTATTGTGCCAATATTATTTTCTCCACTTGCAAAGTCAATGGCCAATGACTTTAGTAAAGGACCATCAAAATTAGTTAAGGATTGTGTATATGCGAATGCAACAAACTTAGCGCAGGTTCTTAATAATGCATATATAGCTTTTCATCATGATTTAAATAAACCAATTGATCATAAGCAATGGGAAGAAAGTATTTATAGTCCAACACCAACTATTATACAAGCGGCCACATCCCTGTTTGCAGGACAAGGTGTCAAAGAGATTACAAACAAGGGTGCAGAGAATTTAGATAAGACAAGTACATATCTAATTGAAGTTATTAATCAAGCTAAAGAAAATAACAAAAAAATTATTTGTTTCGTTACTGGCGTACCTGGTGCCGGCAAAACACTTGTGGGATTAGATGTGGTGCATGAAAAGGACGCTTTCGGTGGAACTGATACAAACACGGCTTATTTTTCTGGCAATGTTCCATTAGTAAATGTTTTACGAGAAGCACTTGCTCGTGATGATTATAACCGACAACAACAACTTTATGAAAAAGGAGATATTACTAAAAGACCTGTTAAGGGAGACTCTGAACGACAAGTAAAGTCCAAAATTCAAAACCTTCACCAATTTATAAAGTACAGTATCAATAGAAAAACTGCTCCAGTTGAACGCATAGTGGTGTTTGATGAAGCACAACGTTGTTGGAATGCGAAACAATTCAGTAATAAAGCAAAACAAAATAGAAACAGGGAGACCAATCCATTTGCCATTGAAGAAAAATCAGAAGCAGAGTTCATCTTTGAGTTTATGAGCAGGCATGAGGGGTGGGCTGTAATTATTGCTCTTATTGGAGGAGGTCAAGAAATCAATACAGGAGAGGGTGGTATTGCTGAATGGGGAAAGGCTATTCAAACAAAATATCAAAATTGGGAAATTCACATATCACCTCAATTAATTAAAGGAGATAGTACAACGGATAATCAAACACTTTTTGAGGATGATTATTCAAATCTGATTATTCGGGAAAGTGAACATCTGCATTTAAGCGTAAGTCAGCGTTCTTTCAAAGCAGCAAATTTGAATAACTGGGTTCAGGCAGTAATTGCAAATGATACAACTACTGCAATGTCTTTCGCAAACTCTATTCAAGGGGTTTATCCTTTGTGTATTACAAGGGATATTGATAAAGCTAAACAATGGCTCAGAAACAGAAAGGCTGGATCGAAGCGTATTGGAATGTTGGCCAGTTCCGGAGGATTAAGATTGAAGCCATATGGCATACAAGTGAGAGATACAGTTGAAGAAGCTCTTTGGTTTTTAAATGATGAGAGAGATATTCGATCATCTTATTATCTAGAGCTTACCGCAACAGAATATAAAGTACAAGGTTTAGAAATTGATTTAGCTTGTATTTGTTGGGATGCTGATCTAAGAAGAAAAAGTAACGAATGGGACTTTAAAAACTTTTCAGGAACAAACTGGCAAGAGAATAAGAGTTTGCAAGAACGCATATTCTTATTGAATACTTATAGGGTATTGCTCACAAGAGCACGGGAAGGAATTATCGTTTTTGTTCCTGAAGGAGACTCATCTGATTATACAAGACTTCCAGAGTTTTATAATCCAATCTTCACATACTTGAAAGATTGTGGAATGCAAGAGATTTAAATTCTTGAAACAAAAACTTCGTTCTCTTCTTCGTAACAAATAAAACCACAAGAATCATCTAAACAGTATTGTATCCCACTCTTTGAATTAGTATGATAAAAATCTGCAAGCATTTCACTCCGTGCTCCACAATGAGGGCAAGTAAAAGGTTGGTCGTTCATTAAAAATATTTCGAGTGGTTTGATCTCTGTATATTTCATATCCATGAAACAATAGTAAATCACTTTACGTAAAGTACATTTGCCTTTAAGTCACGTTCGGTTCAATTTCAGATTGGAATACCTGTTTTTATTTACAAATAAGATTTTCTATTTTACAATTGTATGAGCAAAGCACCTTATTCTTAAAGTAAAGAAGCTACCCGCTACCGTTTTACCAGCCGTGGCAGAACTCACATTGAGAAGGTTATTGAGTTTACAGCACTTGCTGTTCCCGGATTTTATAATCTGGGTTTTGGAGATGTTACAGAAACAGGAGTCATCAGCGACCGATCGGTATCTAATAATGGGGATATTATTAAAGTTCTTTCAACTGTTATTCATATCATAAAAGATTTTACACTTGAAAAGCCTGAAGTACATATTTTGTTTACAGGAAGTACTGCTCTTCGTACAGCTGTATATCAACGGATTCTTAAAACCTATTATACAGATTTCAAAAAAGACTTCCGGATTACAGCCATTCAGGAAATTGATGATCAGTTAGAAGAAGTAATGTTTGATCCATCGAACAGCGCTAAATACAAAGCATTTATTATTCAAAGAAAGGTTTAACTTTATACCATGATAACCAATAAAAAAACAACAAAGAAAGCTGCTGTTAAAAAAACAGCAAAGGCGGTAATTGTTACTAAAACAAAGGCTGCTGCAAAAGAAACATTGTTTCCCGGTAAGGTAAAAGAAATGAACCTGCTGCTGGCCAAAACAACACTTATGAGCCGTTAAGCTTTGCTTGAATTTTATTCAATGTTTCATCACTCTTCGCTGGTTTTATTTTACACTCCCACA
>JAACZX010000231.1 GCA_009996555.1 Chitinophagaceae bacterium
GTACCGCCAGGTCCTTCCCTTCAAGATCTTCTTCTACAAATGGACGTTCAATAATTACACAACCGGGATGTTGCTCAATTAATTTGCGGACTTCATCTTTTACTACCGGCGCCACAATTGTAATATTTGCTGCAGGAGAATTACCCAGTAATGATTCCAGCTTTTCAAGTCCAACATTACCGGCACCAACAAGTAACAGTTCAAGCTGCTCCAGTTTAAAAAAAACAGGATACAGCTGGTTCCCGGCTTTTGTACCGTGATTTACCTCTGTTGATATGGTGCTGCTTTTCTGCATAAACGTTGCAAACATACATATTTCCTACAACTACAGTAGACTTAATTTTTCCATTTAACTACACAATAAAAAACAAACAGTTGTTCCGTAAAAAAAGTGAAAACTTATTACCACTATCATGTCTCCGGATGATGATAGTTCCCTATTTTTGTACAGTCTACTTAACCTATAGGTTTAAAGGACATTCATTATTATACTCCAAAAAACAGATCATGCAGAGTTTTCGTACAGAGTTGGAAAATCCCCTCGTGGAAAAAGACATCATTGAACTCGAACAAAAAATCAGGGCCTTTCATGAAGGAACGATTGCTGAAGAAAAATTCCGCAGTCTTCGTTTGGCACGTGGTGTATACGGTCAGCGTCAGCAAGGTGTACAAATGGTGCGTATCAAATTACCGTATGGTAAAATGACACTTGCACAGTGGAAGCGGATAGCAGATGTATCGGACGAATATTCAACAGGCAATCTCCATCTTACAACAAGACAGGATATACAAATTCACTTTGTGAGTCTTGACCGCACTCCTCAACTGTGGGCAGAACTTGAACAAAATAATATTACCCTGCGTGAAGCTTGCGGCAATACTGTACGCAACATCACCGCATCGGATACTGCAGGTATTGATAAGGATGAACCATTTGATGTTACTCCTTATGCGCATGCCATGTTTGAATACTTCCTGCGCAAACCAGTGTGCCAGGAAATGGGACGTAAATTTAAAATTGCATTCAGTAATACTGAAAAAGATACAGCACTTGTGTTCATGCATGATCTTGGTGCTATTCCACGCATCCAGGTTGTAGATGGAAAAGAAGTACGTGGTTTTAAAATAGTGATCGGTGGTGGGCTTGGCGCACAACCTCATCTTGCTATTACAACACATGAGTTCCTGGAAGAAGATCGACTGATCCCATACCTTGAAGCTGTGTTGCGTGTGTTCGACCGCCATGGTGAGCGTAACAGCCGTCACAAAGCCCGCATCAAATTCCTTTTACAAAAAATTGGCATTGATGCCTTCAATGAATTGGTAATAGCTGAACAAAAAGCATTGACACACCAGTTTTACAAAGTTGATACAACACAACATGCAGCACCCGTATTGCCCTCTTATCAACTAAGCGGCAATGATCCTGTAATCAAAAATCAACTGCAGTTTGAATTCTGGAAAGCAACCAACGTAATTGAACAAAAACAGGAAGGCTATTATGCTGTTTATGTACGTGTGGCAAACGGCAATGTAAGTTCACATACAAGCCGCAGGCTCATCGAAAAGCTGAAAAATGTTATTGCAGATGATGTGCGTGTAACAATCAACCAAGGTCTTCAGTTCCGCTTTGTGAAACCTGAACACCTGAGTTATGTATATAGTGTTCTTGAATCGGAAAACCTTGCAGCAGCAGGTTTTGGCAGTGTGGCCGATATAACTTCCTGCCCTGGTACAGATACTTGTAACCTTGGCATCAGCAACAGCACAGCCACAGCACTTGCATTAAGTGAAGTAATTGAAGAAGAATATCCGGAATTACTTTATAACAAAGAAATAGCTGTACGCATCAGCGGCTGTATGAACAGTTGCGGCCAGCATGGTATGGCTTCTATTGGTTTTCATGGAAGCTCATTAAAAGCCAAGGGTCAGGTAATTCCTGCATTGCAGGTATTAGTGGGTGGTGGTGTATTGGGAAGTGGTAACGGACGTGTTGCAGATAAAGTTTTGAAAGTACCAAGCAAACGTGCACCTGAAGTATTACGTGTGGTACTGAATGATTACAAAGCAAATGCGCCTGAAGGGCAAAGCTTCCTTGATTACAGTGGCGAAAAAGGTGACCGTTATTATTACGAAATATTAAAACCACTGGCCGATACCACAACACTTCTTGATGAAGATTTTGTTGACTGGGGTCAGCAGGAAAAATTTGCAACAGCTATTGGTGTGGGAGAATGTGCCGGTGTAATGATTGACCTGGTAGCTACATTGATCCTTGAAGCAGAAGAAAAACTTGCAAACAGTGAAGAATGCATCAGTAAAGCTGCGTGGGCTGATGGCATCTATCATGCTTATGCTGCACAGATCCACAGTGCAAAAGCATTGCTACTGCAAAAAAGTGTTCAATGTAATACACAGGATGGTATTCTGAGAGATTTCGATAAACACTTTACTGAAAATGGTTTATACACTGCATCTGCCAGCTTTAAAGCAAATGTGTTACGCATAAATGATACAGAACCTTCTGAAGCATTTGCAAAAGAATATTTTGAACAGGCAGGCAGCTTTAAAGAATATGCAAGAGAATTGAGAGAGAAATTAATAGCTGAAGAAGCAGTGCTTAGCTAAACAGGATATAACAGATCTCTTATACAGCCTTACGAAGCTCCGGCAGCGTAAGGCTTTTTTCATAGCCAATGTTTGAAGAAATCAGGAAAGAAGATTGGGCAAAACTAACCGGGTTAAACACCGGTTTCTTATACAGCCTTGCGAAACTCAGGTGATATGAGGCTTTTTTTCTGAGCCAATGTTTGAAACACCGAACCCACAGCTTCTGTTTGAAACCAGTTAAACTGGGCGTGGAGTTTTACAATATCACCCACAATAACAAGCGAAGGTGAACTGAATTTTTTACCAAAGAAATCGGCCTGGTATTGTTCCAGCGTAGTAACATGTACTTGCTGATAAACAGTAGTTGCCTGTTCAATAACAGCCAAAGGTTTTTGTGCAGATGAACCAAACTCAAGTAAACGGTCAACCAATGCAGTAAGATTATTTGAAGCCATATAGCACACAAGCGTGTCGGTAGTTTGTGCAAGTTCACGCCACTGTTCTTTTGTATAAGAAGAATTGGGATTGAAGGTAATAAAATGCACCCCTTGCGAATACCCTCTTGCAGTTAACGGCATACCTGCATAAGCAGAAGCACCAGCCGCTGCTGAAATACCGGGAATGATCTCGTAGGGAATATTATGCTGCTTTAACATTTCCAGTTCATGCAACACATTGCTGAAAAAAGCAACATCACCACCTTTCAGACGCAGTACAGTCTTTCCCTGCATTGCATGTTCATATATAACTGTTGTTACCTCATCCTGCGAAAAAGATGCATCATTAAACCCCTGTTTGCCGGCCAGCACAACCAATGCATCTTTCTTTGCATGCATTTCGATAATAGCAGGATTCACCAGCCTGTCCATAACAATTACATCAGCAATCGTTAACCGTTGCTGGAGCTTTACAGTAATCAGTTCTGCATCACCAGGGCCGGCCCCGGCAAGAATCACTTTTCCTTTTACCTGCTCATTTGATTGTTGTGACATAACTTTCAATTTATTATTCTACTTTACAAGTAGGGTTTATGTACATAAAAAAACCTTTCGGTCTTTTTATTTTATTAAAACAGCTGCTACGGTGCTGTTGCTTGTTTCATCGATCAATACGGCACTTCCGTTTTCACTTAATTTATCAAACGAATCATATACTAATGGTGATGCAGTTTTGATCACTGCCTTCACTACTTCGTTCAGTTTCACATTGCCTTCAACCGGCTGTTGCTGCAAACTGTTTACATCAAGTTTATATTCCACCTGCTTTACAACAGAACGCACCAAACGGCTGCCGTGCTGCAGATAATATTTGTTACCTGAGATCAATGGCTTATCATCCATCCAGCAAAGAAGCACATCAAGTTCATTGCTTACCTGTGGCTGATTTTCTGTTTTCACAATAGAATCGCCACGGCTGATGTCAATATCATCGGCCAGTTGAATAGTTACACTTTGTGGCGCAAATACTTCATTAACCGGGCTGCCACCTGCTTCCAGTGTTGAAATAGTTGATTCAATGCCTGCAGGAAGAACAGTAACCTTATCTCCCACTTTGTACACACCACTTGTTACCTGGCCGGCATAGCCACGGTAA
>JAACZX010000024.1 GCA_009996555.1 Chitinophagaceae bacterium
ATGGGCACCTCTACCGGAGGCAGTAATGCATTGCAGCTTGCGGCTAATTTCCCCGAAATTTCTTCGCTCATTCTTTTATCGCCCAACATTGCCATTAACGATCCCAATGCATGGCTTGCAAATAATCCATGGGGTTTGCAAATTGCAAGGCTGGTAAAAAAATCAGATTACCATGTTACCAAAGACCAACGTGATATTTATAAAGCTCACTGGTATTCAAAATACCGTTTGGAAGCGGTTGTAAACCTGCAGGAATATTTAGAAACAGCTATGATACCTGCAACATTTACAAAAGTGAAACAGCCAACGCTTATGCTGTACTATTATAAAGATGATGCAGCGCAGGATAATGTTGTAAAAGTAAGCGCCATGCTGAAGATGTATGACGAACTTGGCACAGTTGCTGACCAAAAAAGAAAAGTGGCGATGCCCAATACTGGTGATCATGTGATTGGTAGTTATATTAAATCAAACGATTACCAGGGAGTGGAAACAGAGATCACAAAATTCATGACAACAGTTTTAAAAATGCCGCTTGTAACTAATTGATCATTTTAAAATCCGGATATATGTCTTCACTATCACGCAGAGATGCATTAAAAGCTTTAGGTATTTCCATTGGAGGATCAGTATTACCATTATCAACATGGGCAACCAATGATAAAGGTGAACAGATCATTCTTCCTGATTTCAGCAGCAGTTTCACTCCCGATAAACCGATTACCGTTATTACCTGCGGGGCAGGCTCCAGGGGAAATGTGTATGGCAATTATGCTGTACAATATCCTGCACAAATGGACATTGTGGGTGTGGCCGAACCAATTGCTATCCGTAATGAACGTTATGCAAAAAAACACAACATACAAGACCAGAACTGTTTCAACACCTGGGAAGATGTGTTTAAAAAACCAAAATTTGCAGATGCTGTATTGATTACTACACCCGACAATCTGCATTACGGTCCTTGCATGAAAGCATTACAAATGGGTTATCATGTATTGCTTGAAAAACCAATTTCGCCCAGTGAAAAAGAATGCCGGGATATTTTAGCACTGGCGAAAAAAACAGGAAAGATCGTTGCTGTTTGTCATGTATTACGTTATGCCCCTTACTTTGAAGATCTTCGAAAGATCATGCAAAGCGGTGTACTGGGTAAAATAATGAGTGTGCAGCACCTGGAACCAATTGAGCATACACACATGAGTCACTCGTATGTGCGTGGCAACTGGCATAACAGTAAAGAAACCACACCAATTATTCTTGCAAAGAGTTGTCATGATCTTGATATACTTCGCTGGATGATCGGCAAACAAAGCAAAACCATTCATGCCCAAGGCAATGTGGGCTGGTTTAAAAAAGCCAATGCGCCTGAAGGGAGTACAGCACGCTGCACCGATGGTTGCAAAGTAGAAGCAACCTGTCCTTACTCGGCACTAAAACAATATTATCGTGAGCGGAAAAGAACCTATGTATTTGATATGCCCGATGATAAAGAGAAGCATGCAGAGTATATTATGGAGAAACTGAAAACAACCAATTATGGCCGTTGTGTGTACCGGATGGAAAATGATCAGCCCGATCATTACACAACCAATATTTTGTTTGATGATGATATAACAGTAAGCTTTAGTATGGAAGCATTTACTTCTTACGAAGGAAGAAGAACAAGAGTGATGGGTAGCCTTGGCGATGTGGTGGGCGATATGTTCAGCTTCACCCATACCGATTTTGCAACCGGCAAAAAAACAGAATGGAAAAATGCAACGGATATGCATGGCGGCGGCGATTGGCGGCTGGTAGCCAACTGGCTTGAGGCTGTTTCCAAAAACGATGCAACATTACTTACATCAACAATTGATGCGTCCATTGAAAGCCATTTGATGGGGTTTGCAGCTGAACAAAGCAGAAAGGCAAATAAAGTAATGGAGATAACACTGTAATTGATAACGCAACCGAATTTTATTTAAGACCCGGCAGGTTCATTTCTCAGAATCGTTTTTGCAATTGGAAACAATCAGCATTCAGCAATAAACCCGACAGGTCAGCCAAAAAAAGTTGGGCCCCGATAGAAATCGTGGGCCCTTTTGCTTACCTCTGAAACCACAAAAAAATAGATCTTTTATGTTCAGAAAGATGTATATATAACAGCATTACTGCTATAAAAAGCACGCTTATAAAAATGATTGTAGGGAGGAACTATTTGTTCATCAGCGGGATATAGTGGAATGTCGGGATCTCTGCAATGGAAATTGGAAATGGGTTTGACGGGGACCAGATAGAGACGAGATAAATATAGAGCAGTCTTTTGGAATATGCAAGAAAAAGGCACCTGTGTTTACAAGAGTTCTTTCTCCGCAGCGGCAAAAGCCTTTTTCTTTTTGTAGCCATACCACCATTGCGGTGCGGTCTTTTTCAGCAAAGTATCAATGCCACGCATGCCAAAAAGATTCCATACACCATGCAGTTTCGGGGTAATTCCTTCCTGTAAAGCACGAAGGCTCATGGCAAAACCACTGTCGAGGTATTCCATGTGGTGCCAGTAACCGGCAGGCATAAACAATGTATCGCCATGCTCCATGATCACCTCATAACCGTTTGCCTGTTTTAATGCGGGAAACTTTTCATAATCGGGCTTTCCGCTGTTGAGGTGATAATTGCTGAAATCGGCCAGGCTTAATACTTCAAAAGGTTTACGGTAAAGCTTGTGTTGTTCTTCATAAGGAAACAGCAGCACACGCTTGCGACCCACAAACTGTGTATGAAGTATGTGCGAAAGATCAATATCAAAATGCATGTGTGTAATGGAAGTGGCACCACCAACAAACAGCATGGGATATTTTTTTACAAAGCCTTTCATGTATTCTTCAGGCCAGGTAAAATCTTTGGTGAGTTCAGGTGAGTGATCAAAAATATTGAACAGGAAAATACGCCAGCCTGCAGGCCCTTGCGAAATCATATCAACATATTCGCCAAATGTTTTGTAATCATCTGCCGTATTGATCGGCGTATAAGCATCGCTTTTAACGTTATTGTAAATGCCAACTTTATGATGACCTGCCACCTGCTTTAAAAAATCCCATTTCCATTTTTCATAAGCTGGCCATTGATGCGATAAATTCCTGATAATAACAGGCTTGTCCTTACGGTAATATTCCTTGCGGAACTGTTCAGGACTGATCGTTTCAAACGTATCAACTGGTTTGAGCTGCATAAAAAACGTGGGGGTTCAATAACAATATCAAATATAGATGAACAGCAGCAGATAAAACATCAGCCAATTGCTAAAAATTCGGTTGTACTTTTAAGGATGCTATTGCACGTACATCCGGACAATCCGCAACAGCGGCAGGTGAAGACCATTGTTGAAACCTTGCAGAAAGGCGGTATCATTATCTATCCCACTGATACGATCTATGGTTTGGGTTGCGATATTTTTCAGCACAAAGCCATTGAACGTATCTGCCGTATTAAACAGGTTGATCCGCAAAAAGCTCAACTGTCATTTATCTGTCATGACCTGAGCGACCTGAGCACATACACCAAACAAATTTCCACACCGGTGTACCGCATGCTGAAACAATACCTGCCGGGGCCTTATACATTTATTTTACCCGCCAGTAAAGAAGTACCAAAGATTCTCAAAAGCAAAAAGGACACCATTGGTTTGCGTGTGCCTGATAACGAAATTGCCAGAAGTATTATCCGTGAACTTGGCCACCCCATCCTCAGTGCATCGCTCCCCGGTGAAATGGTGGAGGAATATACCGATCCGGAACTGATGCATGATAACTTTCAGAAGCTGGTGGATATTGTTGTTGATGGTGGAATAGGTGGTATGGTACCATCAACCATTGTTGATTGTACACAAGATGAACCTGTGGTGGTAAGACAGGGATTGGGTGAGTGGAATGGTTAAGCTAAGAGTTTGAAAAAGTAAAAGAATGTTCTTCGCTTTACATCAGTACGTATAATCAGTATTTACAAACCCATCTTTTTAACTCTTCCGTTCGTTAATCTCTTAGCTCAAAATAATTCCTGCACTTTCAACGGATCAATGTTAAATGAACGGCGGTGATGTTCACACAAGCCATACAGTTCTATTGCTTTCCGGTGCTCTTCGGTTCCGTAGCCTTTGTTCTTTTTCCAGTTGTACTGCGGATAATGATGATGAAGGTTGAGCATATATTCATCACGGTAAGTTTTGGCTAAAATACTGGCAGCAGCAATGGAAGTAAAACGTCCGTCGCCTTTTACAAACGTGCGGTGCGGTATGCGTTTATACTTGATAAAACGATTACCATCGATCAATAACAGCTGTGGTTTCTTTTTTAACTGATCAAGTGCAAGATGCATCGCCTTAAACGATGCTTTAAGTATGTTGATATGATCAATTTCTTCCACATCTACTTTCGCCACAGCAAATGCCGTTGCCTGTTCTTCAATCACCAGCCGCAATGCATTTCGGTTTTCTTCTTTCACCTGTTTACTGTCGTTCAACAGCGGATGATGAAAATCTTTTGGCAATATCACTGCTGCTGCAAACACAGGACCTGCATAGCAGCCACGGCCCGCTTCATCACAGCCGGCTTCTACTAATTCTTCCTGGAAAAACGAGAGTAATGACATGGCTTCAAAAGTAAGTTAACAAGCTATTGTTTCTTCAATTCAAATAAAATTTCAACATTTGTATATGACTACGCAACAGGTACACGACGATCTTCTCCGCAAAAGTTACCCTTTATTTGAAGACCAGCTCGTAAATGAAATTGAAGGACAAGGTGAATTTAAAACCTTTCCAGCCAATGAAATACTCATGCGTAAAGGTCAGTACATACGCAGCACAATGCTGGTATTGAATGGGCTCATTAAAGTTTATCGTGAAGATGATGAAGGAAATGAATTTTTGATGTATTACCTGAAACCGGGTGAAGCCTGCGCCTTATCGCTTGTTTGTGCAGCCAGGCACGAAGCAAGCCCTATTATGGCAAAAACAGTATCAGAAACAGAAGTGTTGATGGTGCCTGTTGATAACATGAGTGAATGGATGAGCAAATTCAAAAGCTGGTACCAGTTTGTGATTGAAACTTACCGCACCCGTTTTGATGAATTACTTGCCACACTTGATAATGTTGCCTTCCGCAGCATGGATGAACGTTTGGAGTTTTACCTCAAACGTGCAAAAGAAGCACAGCAAACTACATTGCTAAACATCAGTCACCAGGAAATTGCACAGGAATTGAACACATCACGGGAAGTAATATCAAGGTTACTTAAAAAAATGGAGCAGAAAGGATTGGTTGGTTTACAACGTAATGCCATCGAGTTGAAAAATGTATAATCTTCTGCTGTGTGATTTGTATCACCTTCTGTCGCTGAAATAGCATTCACATTTGCAGTATGGAAATAATCGGTTATCTCGCAGCAGTCATCATTGGGTTTATGCTTGGACTTGCCGGAGGCGGTGGCTCCATCTTAACCGTACCTGTGCTGGTGTATCTTTTTTCAATTGAGCCTGTTATCGCAACAGCTTATTCATTATTTATTGTTGGCACCACCAGTCTTATTGGAGGTGTAAAAGCATATACGAAACATGATGTTGATTTTACAGCATTGAGTATGTTTGGTATTCCTTCCATTTTCACCATTTTTATTGCCCGGCATTTTATACTACCTGAGCTGCCACCTGTTATTGCAGGATTAAGTAAAGGCAATTTTTTAATGGTGGTGTTTGCAGTACTCATGCTTGCCACGTCCATTTTCATGATCAAGCCACGCATGCAGGAATCGACCGAAAAACAAATCACACGTTTCAAACCACTATCACTTACATTACCGGGTTTATTGCTGGGTCTCATAACAGGCTTGCTGGGTGCCGGCGGTGGTTTTTTAATTATTCCTGCATTGGTACTTATTCTTAAACTGCCCATGCGTAAAGCCATTGGCACTTCCTTACTCATTATTGCCATCAACTCTTTGTTTGGTGTGTTGTTCAGTTTAAAACTGTTTAAGTTTCATTGGGACTTTCTGCTTTTGCTCAGCGGCCTGGCCATTGCAGGTGTACTTATTGGCGGCTGGCTGTCTTCCCGACTTAACAATAAGCAGTTGCGAAAATTCTTTGGCTTTTTTGTACTGCTCATGGGCTTGTGGATATTGCTGAAAGAACTACTCCTCAAGTAAACAGCAGCCTGTCTTCTTGTTGGCAGCCTTCATTCTATGTGACTAAAGTCATAGTTGGCCACAGTTGCAAACCTCAACTTTGTCCTCCTTATTTAAAACAGAACAAATATGAAAATTGAACAGATCTATACCGGTTGCTTAGCACAAGGTGCTTATTACATTGAAAGTGAAGGTGAGGCAGTAGTGATTGATCCTTTACGTGAGGTAAAGCCCTACCTGGAAAAAGCAAAGCGGAACAATGCCAGGATCAAGTACGTGTTTGAAACACACTTCCATGCCGATTTTGTGAGTGGTCATATTGATCTTGCAAAAGAATCAGGTGCAAAGATCGTGTATGGTCCAAATGCACAACCCGATTTTGAATTTTATTCAGCTAAAGACGGCGAAGAACTGAAAGTAGGAAAGTTAACATTCAAAGTGTTGCATACACCGGGCCACACTATGGAAAGTACATGTTACTTATTAAAAGACGAACAAGGAAAAGACATTGCCATCTTCACCGGTGATACGTTATTTATTGGCGATGTTGGCCGTCCTGATCTTGCGCAAAAAGTTGCAGCTGATCTTACACAGGATAAGCTTGCCGGTTATTTATTTGATTCGTTACGTAACAAGATCATGCCATTGGCTGATGAGTTGATTGTTTATCCTGCACATGGTGCCGGCAGCGCATGCGGTAAAAACATGAGTAAAGAAACATCTGATACATTAGGTCATCAAAAAGCAACCAACTATGCATTGCGTGCAAATATGACCAAGGAAGAATTTATTAAAGAAGTAACCACTGGTTTAGTTGCACCTCCACAATATTTTCCGCTGAATGTAATGATGAACATTCATGGTTACGACAGCATTGAAGAAGTGCTGAAACGTGGTACACAGGCACTGAGCCCTGAAGCATTTGAAACTGCAGCTAACGAAACAGGTGCTCTCATTCTTGATACAAGAGATGCAGAAACGTTCAGTAAAGGGTTTGTTCCAAACTCTATTAACATTGGTATTGATGGAAGTTTTGCTCCATGGGTAGGCAGCATGATCCCCGATGTAAAACAGGAGATATTACTGGTTACTGATGAAGGACGAGAAGAAGAAGTGGTTACCCGTTTAGCACGTGTAGGCTACGATCATTCATTGGGTTATCTGAAAGGCGGATTCAACGCATGGAAAGAAGCAGGTAAAGAAACTGATCAAATCAAACGTGTATCGGCAGAAGAGCTGGCGGAAATTGTAGCGAAGGATAATGATACCGATATCCTTGATGTGCGCAAAGAAAGTGAGTTCAAAAGTGAGCATTTGCTGAATGTAGAAAATACTCCGTTGGACTTTATTAACGAAAGCATGTTAAAGGTTGATAAAAACAAAACTTACTATGTGCATTGTGCAGGTGGTTACCGTTCTATGATCTTTGCTTCCATTCTCCGTGCACGTGGTTATGATAAACTCATTGATGTGCGTGGTGGTTTTAAAGCAATCAAAGAAAGCGGCAAATTTAATTTGACTGATTACGTTTGTCCAACCACACTTTTATAATTCATCCACTTTAACAGAACTGAAAGGAGGGCTTTTAATACCACCTTTCAGTTAAATAAATACTATGAAAGCCAGAATTGTTTTTTTCGTCATTGGTTTCTTTACTGTTCTGTCATCAATGGCGCAAACAAAAAATGTATCGCCTGCATTTGCTGAGAAGAAACTCAACAGGAAAAAAGTAGTGGTGCTGGATGTTCGCACTACACAGGAATTCAATGAAGGTCATCTGCCAAATGCAGTTCATATTGATGTTATGGATTCTGTTGCATTTGTACAGCAGATCAGCAAGCTGAAAAAAGGAAAGACCTACCTGGTCTATTGTAAAAGCGGACGACGTAGTTCCAAAGCAGCAACCATCATGGAGCAACAGGGGTTCCGCCATATCTGGAATATGGAAGGCGGTATCACTGCCTGGAAAGGAACAATTAAACAATAAACAAAAAATCGTTTGAATATGAGCTTAAAAGAAATCGTTCAGCACCCACAGACAAGGTTTGTGGATGTTCGTTCAAGAGAAGAGTTTGCCGATGGGCATTTCCCTGGTGCAACCAATATTCCGTTGCCGGAAATTACAAGCAATGCCGATGAATTGAAAACATTTAATGGTCCGGTGGTATTGTACTGCCGCTCCGGGGCAAGAAGCATGAATGCATACGTTCTGCTGAAACAACTGGGGCTTGAAAACGTACACAATGCGGGCGGCTTGTATGATTTATTAACCTTGAAAAATCTCAATTAACATGATCAACTTTATTAAAAAATTATTTGGCCCGGGTACAGATTTCAAAGCATTGCAAGAACAGGGCGCTGTTATAATAGATGTGCGTTCTCCGGGCGAATTTAGTGGCGGGCATATTAAAGGAGCTATCAATATCCCTGTTAACAATATTCAATCAAAGATCAACGACATTAAGAAAAAAGGCAAGCCGGTCATTACCTGTTGTGCCAGCGGCATACGCAGTGGTTCGGCCACTTCCATACTCAAGCAGGCAGGTGTTGAAGCATATAACGGAGGATCATGGATGAGCTTAAAAAATAAATTAGCGTTATGATCAAACTGTGGTTAAAACAATGGAACGGCATGCGGTTGTTGCGTTTAGGCATCGGTATTGCAGCAATTGTGCAGGGATCTTCTTCGCCTGCTCCTTTGCTTTGGGTAATAGGTGCTGTATTAGTGGTACAGGCTGTTATGAACATCGGATGTATGGGAGGAGCCTGTGCTGTTCCGCAAAGCAAGCAACAAACAAAACAAGTAAACAAACATGAAGAATCTCTTTAAAAAAACAATCTGGGTATTACCGGGATTATTGCTGGGAGCTGTGGGGGGATTCTTTTACTGGAAATTTTATGGTTGCAATGGTACATGCCTCATAACATCCAGTCCAGTAAAGAGCATGATCTATTTTGGTGTTATGGGAGCCATCGCCAACAGTATGTTTAAGCCCAGGCAGCAGCAAACGAAAGGGTCAACCGGGGGTTCAAACGAAATTTAATCGCACACCCTTCATTCTTCTGTCCCTTATAAAACAACTCTGTACTTTTTATCACACAAGTGTGCATTGAAGAGTTTTATATTGCATTAATCACTTAAACCAAATGATTCATGAATTTCATTGAATTGATTAAACAACCGTGGCCATGGTATGTAGCCGGCCCGCTTATTGGGTTAACAGTACCAGCATTACTGATTATCGGTAATAAAACATTTGGTATCTCTTCTTCGCTGCGACACATTTGTGCAGCCTGTTTGCCTGCAAAAATCCCCTTCTTTAATTACGACTGGAAGAAAGAAGTGTGGAACCTGTTTTTTGTAGGCGGTATTTTAGCAGGTGGCTTTATTGCTTTTCTTTTCCTGCAAAATCCCGAACCAATGATCGTGAATGCTAAACTAAGTACCGAGCTGGCTACTTACGGTATTACCAATTACGATTCACTTGTTCCAACGGAAGTGTTTAACTGGAGTAGTCTTTTTACACTTCGTGGATTTATCATGATGGTAGCAGGGGGTTTTCTGGTTGGTTTCGGAACACGTTATGCAGGTGGTTGCACCAGCGGCCACTCCATTATGGGACTTTCAAATTTGCAATGGCCTTCATTGATCGCAACCATCAGTTTTATGGTGGGAGGTTTTATCATGGCCAATCTTATTCTTCCGTTCATTCTTAAACTCTAACAATTCATGAAACAACAAAAAAATATAGCTGAAGAGGAAACTGCACTGGAGCAAAAACATCATGAGTTTCTTACTGAAAATACTGATTTTGAAATGCGCTCACTGGATGCTACCTGTTTCAACGAATCAGAACTGCAGCATCCCTGGTGGCATAACTTCAAATATGCATTTGTAGGGTTATTGTTTGGTATCCTCTTCGTAAAAGCTGAAGTGGTTTCATGGTTTCGTATACAGGAAATGTTCCGCCTGCAAAGCTTTCACATGTATGGTATCATTGGATCGGCAATAGTAGTGGGTATCATCAGTGTGTGGCTCATCAAGAAGTTTAAGATCAAGACCATTTATGGTGAACCGATTGAGTTTGTTAATAAGAAATTCAACAAAGGACAGGTTTATGGTGGTCTGTTGTTTGGCTTGGGCTGGGCTGTTACCGGCGCTTGTCCCGGACCGTTATTTGCACAGATCGGTAATGGAGCAACTGTTATTGCTGTAACATTATTAAGTGCAATTGCAGGCACATGGGTGTATGGCAGGTTTAGAGAACAATTACCGCATTAATTTTTCAATTGAATACAAAAAGGACCATACTTGTTTTTCTTATCCTGCTGTTATTAATTACAGCTACGCAGTTCAGTTGCAGGGATTCAGAGAAAAATGAATTCATTACAGGCGATTCAACCATTCAGCAAACAGTTTGGACGGGACCCTGTGCAAACCAGATTCCCTATTACTCACGGAAAGATGGAAACCTTATTTGGTATGGTCATGAATTAATTGCGAATACGGCAAAGTATCTCGGCCCGAAAGGATCTGTATTACAAATCACCAATGGTATGAACTGCCAGAACTGCCATTTGGATGCAGGCACAAAACCGTGGGGCAATAACTATGGCGCTGTTTATACAACTTATCCAAAGTTCAGAGAACGTTCAGGAGGTATTGAAACCATTTACAAACGGGTGAATGATTGCATTGAACGAAGTTTAAACGGCACTGCGCTTGATACGAACTCAAAAGAAATGCAGGCCATTTATGCATACATTAAATGGTTGGGCGAAGATTTGAAGAAAGGCGATAAACCAAAAGGATCGGGAATTGTTGAACTGCCATACCTCAACCGTGCAGCGGATCCGCAACAGGGAAAAACTGTGTATGTGCAGAAATGCCAAACCTGTCACGGTACTAACGGCGAAGGGCAATTGAATACGGATGGCATTACTTACACTTATCCTCCATTGTGGGGTAAAAACAGCTATAATATTGGAGCCGGTTTGTTCCGGTTATCCCGTTTCGCAGGTTATGTAAAAAACAATATGCCATTTGGAACAGATTATCATGCACCGCAACTGAGCGATGAAGAAGCCTGGGATGTGGCTGCGTTTGTTAATTCACAACCACGTCCGCAGAAAGATCTCAGTAGTGATTGGCCCAACGTTGCCAACAAGCCAATCGATCATCCGTTTGGCCCTTATACCGATTCGTTTACCGAACAGCAACATAAATATGGTCCTTATGGTCCCATTAAAGAGTACAGGGATCTGCAAAAGAAATCCGTTTCTAAAAAATCAAAGTAAACGATTGCAATGCCAGATACAAACATTACTCACCTGAACAATTGTTCATGCGGCAGTTGTTCAGATGATCAAACGAATACAGCTGTTTCACAAAACTCAAGGAGAGATTTTTTCAAATCAGCATCTGCCATTGCTGCCGGTGCCGTGTTGCCCGCATCAATTGTGCAGGCAATGAGTGGCAATCATCATCACGAAAAAGAATTGTTCAGTAACAAAGCTGTGAAAGATGGCAAAGCAAAAGTGGTTACGCTGTTACATACTTCCGATATACATGCACAACTCCACACACACGATGAATTCTTTTTTGAAAACGGAAACCCTGTTTACAAAAAACGTGGGGGTTTTGCTGTATTAAAAACAATGTTGCATGCACTCAAAGCGCAAAATCCCGACAACACAATTATCATTGATGGCGGCGATTGCTTCCAGGGAGGTGGAGTAGCTGCATTAACGGAAGGAAAAGGAATTGTACCATTGATCAACAATATTGGTTACGATCTTATTTTACCGGGCAACTGGGAAGTGGTGTACGGAAAAGATACCATGCTGAAAGATCTTGGTGGGTACAACAGTGCCAAGATCTGCGCCAACATGTTTCATGATACAGCAGATGAATTTAAGAATGAACTCATTTTTCCTCCCTATTGGACAAAGATGATGGGTGGACTAAAGATCGGATTCATTGGTTATAATGATCCGCTTACGCCCAAACGTCAATCACCGGCTTACAGCAGAGGTATTACGTTTACAAAGCCGGAAACAAATGTGGCGAAGTATATCAAAATTCTGAAAGAGTATGAGAATTGTGCAATGGTTTTCTTAGTTACACATATGGGTTTGGCGCAACAGGTTGATCTTGCCAATCAACCTGAACTTAATGGAGTTGACTACATCCTCGGTGCCGATACGCATGAACGTGTGCGTGTGCCCATACAAGGTAAGTATGCTAAGGTTACCGAGCCGGGTGCCTTTGGTTCATTTGTAGCCAAACTTGATATTGTGATTGAAAACGGACAGATCAAAGACGAGAATTATCAGTTACTCGATGTAGATCCGGAAAAATATA
>JAACZX010000232.1 GCA_009996555.1 Chitinophagaceae bacterium
ATTGTACTACTTCATCTCCATCTCTTTTGCTTGTATTCTTCACCGTTACTGTAACGGTGACAGGTTTATTGGCTGTAATTGTTTTGGGTAGCTGCAAACCGCTGTATGTAAATGTTGAATAACTCAATCCATGACCGAACGGATACAATGCTTCGCCTTTGAAATAACGATAGGTTCTTCCTTCCATACCATAGTCAAGAAAACCGGGAAGATCACTGTCACTTCTGTAAAATGTAACAGGTAAACGACCGGCAGGATTATAATCGCCAAACAAAACATCAGCAACTGCAGTACCTGCACTTTGTCCGCCGTACCATGCATTTACTATTGCAGGAATGTTTTCACTTTCCCAAGGCGTTGCAATGGCACTGCCCGTCATCATTACAAATACAACAGGTTTACCTGTGCTGTGTAATTTCTTCATCAGTTCTGTTTGTACAGTGGGCAAGAGAATAGTAGTTCTGTCGCCGCCATTAAAACCGGGATAATCAACACGCATTTCTTCACCTTCCAGTTGTGGCGAAATACCACCTACATACACAATAGCATCTGCATCGCTTACTTTATTCAGCAACGCTGCATAATTTGTTTGTTCAAAATTTCCAGCTCTTAGTTTTACATTCGCCTTTCCTTCGCCCTGCCAGTAATCAAGAACCAGTTTGTATGTTTTTCCTTTTTCTGTTTTTAAACGATAGGTTCTTGCTCCCCAGCGGTTTCTTGTCCATGCATCCAATACCGATTGATCATCAATACTGAATTTGTAACCGTCATCGGCTTCCACTTCAAACGTGATAAAGCCATCTTTATCGGCTGTGTAATTGGTTGTATAACGTGCAGAAAAATTATAGGCATTCATGTTGCCAACTACCTGCGAACCTTCCTGCCAGAAATGATCAACGGTTTCTTCTGTTCGTGTTACAACCGGGCTGCCTTGTAATTCTTTGTTGTTAAAATATTCTGCTTTGAAACCTGCTTTGCCATCGAATGAATATTGATTCCGCATATCGGTATACACCAGCACCGTATCGTTGGTGAAGTTGATGGCTTTTTCATAAACCACTTCCGCTTTACTGCCGAGTTTATTTTGGATACCTTTTAATACGGTGACAATTTCGGAAGGCGTGCCGTTGTAGTTACCTAATACTGCAATACTGTTATCAGCATTGGGACCAATGACAATAATCTTTTTAATTGTTTTTGAAAGTGGTAAAGTATTTTTTTCGTTTTTCAGCAATACAATACTTTGCTGCGCCATCTTCAACGCATGTGCTTTGTGTGGGGCACTTTCCAGAACAGAAGAAGGCGTTTGTGCATATTTCACCATCGATACAGGATCGAACATGCCCAACCGATAACGGATAGTGAACAATCGCTTCAATGAAATATCGAGTTGTGCTTCTGTTATCAATCCATTCTTTACTGCATCCACCAATGTTTTGTAAACTGTCTGGCCACATTCAATGTCGGTGCCATGCATTACTGCATCTACAGCTGACGATGTTGCATCTTTATGTGTTTTATGATAACGGAAAAAATCATCAATAGCCCAGCAGTCGCTGGTAACATAACCGGTGAATTTCCACTGTTTGCGCAGGATATCATTCATCAACTGATCATTACCGCAGCAGGGCTGTTTATCCACCGCATTGTAGGCGCACATAACACCAGCCACATTTGCATCAACGATGAGTTCTTTAAATGCAGGTAAGTATGTATCCCACAAATCGTATACTGCAGGATTGAAATTATCGGAATGACGGCTTGGCTCCGGACCACTGTGCACAGCAAAATGCTTAGCACATGCAGCCGCTTTTAAATACTTTGGATCTTCACCTTGCAAGCCACGCACAAAAGAGCGCCCAAGCATGGCCGTTAGAAATGGATCTTCACCGTAAGTTTCCTGTCCACGACCCCAGCGTGGATCACGGAAGATGTTGATGTTGGGTGTCCAGTAAGTAAGACCGAGATAACGTTCTGCGGTTCGTCCCTGTTCAACAGCTTTGTTATAGATGGCTCTGCCTTCGAGTGCAGAGTAATCGGCCATGCGATAGAGTGAAGTAGTGTCCCATGTTGCGGCCATACCAATCGCCTGCGGAAATACTGTTGTTTTAAACGGCGTACGTGCAACACCATGCAATACTTCGTTCCACCAATCATATGCAGGAATACCAAGTCGTGGAATGGCAGGTGTTGCATTGAGCATTTGTGCTACTTTTTCCTCGAGTGTTAAACGGCTCACCACATCATTCACCCTTTTTTCAATGGGCAACTTCGGGTTCCACATGGGAAACGATTTGTAATCCTGTGCCGATGCTGTAAGAGCAAGTAATGTGCTGACGATGGCAAGAACGATTTTCATTGTTGATTGTTTTGATCCTGGTTTAACTGTAAAATGTAGTTTGTCTTTTATTTTTTAAACGCATCATCATTTCCTTTGTACTCAAACCAATCGTACAAAGCCACAGTTGAAGTTGGTGCGCCATTGGATGTGCCGTACAATGCATACAGACTTCCTACAAATCCACCTGCAACTTTTGTGGTAAGGAATGAGCCATCAACACCTTCTTTCAACAACTTCCAGTCATTTTTCTTTTCTGCAAAAAAGAACGCATACGTGTCGGCTCTTGCTTCAATTTTCAAGAACAGTTCTTTCGATGAATTCAATTTCTGCGATGCAAGTAATTCCGGTTCTGTTTTTCCTCTTGCAGGGGATTTGAATAACTGCACAACAGGTGCTCCGTTTTCAACAGATTTGCATAAAAAGTAATAAAAGTTTTCGCTCTGGAAAATGAGCATGCCTGCTTTTTCTTTTTCTGATGCCGGCGTAAAGTTGATACTCGTTGCTGCATAACCTTTCAGGTTGTTCTGACGGTAACCAAGGAAGGATGGACTTTTTCGTTCTGTTGCTGTTTGCGGACGTAATGCTAATTGCAGAAAACCTTTTTTTGCTGTTAAACTGTATGCAGCTGTTTCGGGATTGCGTAAGAAGAGATAACGGAAATCAAATTTATCATTCTTAAAATCATCTCTGAATGTTACGTTGCCACCAAACGGATTGTTTACTTTTTTGGTAATGGCAGGTTGCGGAACTGGTAAGGTATAAGGCACTGTTGCATCGCCTTCAAGTATGTGCGGCCATCCATCTCTCCATTCAACGGGTAATAAAAACGTTTCACGACCGGTTGTATAGAAATCATCATCATAAGGACGACAGGCAAGAAAAACAGCCCACCATTTTCCATCAGGTGTTTCTACAAAATCGGCATGGCCGGTTGTAGTAATGGGATTAGGACGTTTTTTATCCAAATGTTTTTGTGTGAGGATGGGATTGTTCTCATACGGAACATAAGGCCCTTTTACAGATTTACTTCTGAAAACAACTTCTGTGTGATTGTAGCCTGTACCACCTTCGGCACAGATCAAATAATACCAATCATCTTTTTTAAACAGATGCGGTGCTTCGATCCAGATCGGCTTTTTAGAAAGATCAGTTCCGCCATTCACCAGTAAAATTTCTTCGCCTACAACTTTCATCGTGTTGATATCAAACTCATACATGCGGATGGTGCGATGACCATTGTACAACGGTTTATTATCAGGCGCATCATTGTTGTAAACAACATAAGCTTTATCATCTACAAAATCAATGGATGGATCAATACCTCTAACCTCCGGCAGCCAAATGGGATTGCTCCATGGGCCTTTCGGATCTTTAGCAGTGATGATGAAGTTTCCTTTCTTATCAATGAGTGTGCAAAGAATATAAAATGTTCCTTTATGATAACGGATGGTAGGAGCAAACAAACCTCTTGATACACCTGCATTCGTTTGATCCAATTGTTCTTCACGATCCATGGCGTTGCCGATCTGTTTCCAGTTCACCAAATCAGTACTATGAAAAATAGGAAGACCGGGAAAGTATGCAAATGTTGAAGTGGTAACATAGTAATCGTTACCCACTCTGCAAATACTGGGATCGGGGTAGAAGCCCGCCAATATAGGATTGTTGAAGGTTTGTGCGTTTGAAAAGAACAATGCACATGCAAGAGCCGCTGCTAAGAATAATTTCTTCATTGATTGTATTGATTAATCGTTGTAAGGTTTTATGGTTTGGATGAGCCCGTTTTCATCATGCACCAACTCAGTTACTTTTACACTACGTAAATGTGTTACGCCTTTGCTTAAACTGCTGTCGTGGTAGA
>JAACZX010000233.1 GCA_009996555.1 Chitinophagaceae bacterium
TTGGGCCCTTGGGTGTAATCGGGCGTTTCGGCATTGCAGATGCAGGTTTGATGATGGTTTTATACAAGAGTGTATTATCATCTAACCAACTGAATGCACTGCCAAGCACAACGTTCAATGCGGTTTTGTTTACTTTAACTGCTTTTTGTGTAGCAATGTCAACCACATACAGATCAACAATTGAGCCTGTACTGTTAGTAAATGCAAACTTCTTTTCGTTCGGGCTCCATGCTACTGCATATTGTACTCCTTACCCGAAGCAATATTCTTCAATGTAAAATTGTTGATGTAATTCTGACGGCTTTGCGAAAAGTTAGCCGGATTAATACGCAAACCTGCTACACGTATTTCGGGCTGACCCAGTTCATCCACCAACGGATAGGTATTACGCTCAATCAGGATCATCCATTGCCCCTTACTGTCAACATTTACAGTTGGTGTTGGCTTGGCTAATGCAAGATCCATAATATCTTTTGGCGGAAGCTGGTAATTAACAGCATCCTGTGCCATAACTTGGACCGCAAACAGGAATGCGATCACTACGGATAATTGTTTCATAAAAATGACTGTTTGTTTTGGAAAATCGAATTTACCCATTGACGCTTTTTTTCATTTACCGTTCACACAATAATGAATGCAACATTTGTTAGCAAAAAAACCACGGGCATCGGCAACAAATTATTTGCTGTTTCAAATTCTGCCCTTATTTTTGCGCCATGATTTCAAACACGCATACACATCATCACCATACTTGCCCTGACAGGTAAGCCAGATGTGTATTGTGTTCAACAATATTGTAAAAAGGCTTACGGATCGTAGGCCTTTTTTTATTGTCTGAACCTTGATTTGGGTGAATTAATCAGATTAAAAAGAAATAAATACTGTTGCTCGAACAGCAACAACAAAACAACCGATGATGCAGGAAAAAAAATACACACCGCTGAGTGAATTAAGTGGTGGCAGCAGCAACAAACCGGCAAAACTCCGTATCGCTATCCAGAAAAGCGGACGACTCTACGACGATTCAGTTAAACTCCTGAACGAGTGTGGCATTGAATTACGTAATGTAAAAGACCGTTTGAAAACAGAAAGCGACACCTTTCCCATGGAAGTGTTCTTTTTGCGTGATGATGATATACCTCAATACGTTGAGGACGGTGTTGCTGATATTGGTATTGTGGGCGAGAATGTGTTGTTTGAAAAAAATAAAAAAGCAGAGATTGTTGAAAAGCTGGGCTTTGGTAAATGCCGTTTGAGCCTGGCCATTCCCCGCAGCGAAACTTACCAAGGTATACAAAGCTTAGATGGTAAACGTATTGCCACCAGCTATCCGTTTTTGGTGAATGAGTTTTTGCAGAAGAACAACATCAGCGGCGAAGTACACGAGATCAGCGGCAGTGTGGAAATTGCTCCCGGTATTGGTTTAGCTGATGTGGTGGTTGATCTGGTGAGCAGTGGTTCTACCCTTTTCATGAATGGCTTGAAAGAAGTGGAAACCATTCTGCAGTCGCAATCAGTGCTCATCAAAAACAACAAACTAAACAAAGACCAGGAAATACTGTTAGATAAATTGCTCTTCCGCATAAAAGCAGTGAAGAAAGCAAAGCGTAATAAATATGTGTTGATGAATGCACCCAATGAAAAGTTGAATGACATCATAGCTCTTCTTCCGGGTATGAAAAGTCCAACAGTTTTACCATTGGCTGAAACAGGTTGGAGCAGCGTACACAGTGTATTAAGCGAAGATGAGTTCTGGGAAAAAATTGAGCAGTTGAAAGCGGCAGGTGCAGAAGGCATATTGGTGGTGCCGATTGAGAAGATGGTGATGTAAGGCAAGCCCCCTCCGCCCCCTTAAGGGGGAACTGGTAGCATCAAAAGTGGTCATAAGCATCTTTAACTTTCAAAGAGATTGAATTGCGTCTTTACTTGTATAATTGAAGAGCTTTGTTCCGTAGGAACAACTGATGGGTAGAAAAACAAATGCAAACAAAAGCGTTTCGTTCCGTAGGAACGATTGATGAATATGCAGATCATAAAACATCCAAAGAAAAGCGAGTGGAGCAAGCTGCTCAAGCGTCCGGCTATTGAAGCAGCATCGCTGGAAGCAAGCGTTATCAATATTCTGCACGAAGTAAAAGGAAGCGGCGATGAAGCATTGAAACGTTTTGCGACCATCTTCGATAAAGTTTCGGTTACAGAATTACAGGTAACAAAAGAAGAAATTGCAGCAGCAGAAGCAACGCTCAGCAACGAACTGAAACAAGCCATAGCACTTGCCAAGCAAAACATCGAAACCTTTCACCGAAAACAAGTTACTGCGATTGAGAAAATTGAAACGATGCCCGGCGTTCTTTGCTGGCGTAAAACAGTGGCTATTGAAAAAGTGGGCTTGTATATTCCCGGTGGTACGGCGCCGTTGTTCTCTACGATTCTGATGTTGAGTGTACCGGCAAAAATTGCGGGTTGTAAAGAAATTATTCTTTGTACACCACCAGCCAAAAACGGAACAATCAATGCTGCTATTTTATATACAGCAAAACTTTCGGGTATTACCAAAATATTTAAAGCAGGTGGTGCGCAGGCAATTGCTGCGATGGCTTACGGTACACAAACGATTCCACAGGTACATAAAATTTTCGGACCGGGTAACCAATATGTAACTGCTGCTAAACAGTTAGTACAAAAAGATGGTGTGGCGATTGATATGCCTGCCGGACCAAGCGAAGTGTGTGTAATGGCCGATGATACAGCGAACCCTGCATTTGTTGCATCGGATCTGTTGTCGCAGGCAGAACATGGTGTTGATTCGCAGGTGTTGCTGGTAAGTACATCAGAACAAATGATTGATGCGGTGTTGAAAGCAACAGCAGAGCAACTGGAAGCATTGCCCCGTAAAGAATTTGCAGCAAAAGCATTGGAGAACAGCAAAGCCATTCTGTTACCAACCGTAGCTGAAATGATTGAGCTGGTAAATGATTATGCAGCTGAGCATCTCATCATCAGTTGTAAAGATGATGAAACAATTGCAGAACAGATCATCAACGCAGGTTCCATCTTCTTGGGCAATTATTCACCCGAAAGCGTGGGCGATTATGCAAGCGGCACCAACCACACATTACCGACCAACGGTTATGCCAAAGCGTACAGCGGTGTAAGCGTGGATAGTTTCGTTAAGAAGATCACACTTCAAAAATTAAGCAAAGAAGGTTTACAGCAAATAGGCAAAGCAGTGGAGCTGATGGCAGAGGCAGAAGGTTTGCAGGCGCATGCGGAAGCGGTGAGGAAGAGACGCAACTGAAGCCCCCTCTAACTCCCCCGAAGGGGGAGAACCCATGGCGCAGCCCTTACTTATTTTAGAGCTTAATTTATTGCAACGATTTTGGTAAATAGAATTCAATTGCTGAAGTGTGTAAATACAAAAGATAAATTATTTGATGCAGCCGGGCCTCCTTCTCCTTTGGAGAAGGAACGAGGATGAGGCCTAAATGCTTAATTACAATTGTTCAATAATAAAACAAATGCCCGGCCTCCCTTTCCTCCGGAGAGGGAACGAGGGTGAGGCTTATATTTTATGTTCGATTTAAATACACTACTCCGCTCCAACATCAAAGCACTTGTTCCCTACTCTTCCGCCCGTGATGAGTTTCATGGTGAAGCAAAAGTGTACCTCGATGCAAATGAAAACAGCATTGGCTCGCCCTTGGTGAAATGGTACAACCGTTATCCCGATCCGTATCAGCACAAGATCAAAGAAAAATTGTCGGCGATCAAAGGCGTTGCGCCGAAACAGATCTTCATTGGCAATGGCAGCGATGAATGTATTGATCTGCTCTACCGTGCATTTTGTAATCCGGGCGTTGACAATGTTATTATTTGTCCGCCTACTTATGGCATGTATGAGGTAAGTGCCAACATCAACGATATTGAATTACGCAAAGCGCCATTGCTTGATGATTTTCAGTTGAATCTTGCCCACATGGAAACATTAGTAGATGAGTACACGAAAATCATCTGGATCTGTTCGCCTAACAACCCAACGGGCAACAGCATCAACATGGCTGATATTGAAATGGTGCTGAACAATTTCGATGGCATTGTGGTGGTGGATGAAGCATATATCAACTTCTCCCGTCAACGTTCGTTGGTAACACTGTTGGCCGATTATCCAAACCTGGTAGTGATGCAAACGCT
>JAACZX010000613.1 GCA_009996555.1 Chitinophagaceae bacterium
ATCGGCACCAAGATGCACAATATTACTGAAGATGGCGAGGTTGCTGCTGCCTTCTTTGTTAACCGTTGCAATTAAACTCGCACTTTTAAAACCACTGAGGCTGTTGATGAAATTACCTCTGTAAAACCGTTCCCAACGCTGGATCGTAGACAGACTGTAGAAAGCCATTGTTCTTTTTTGAATGCTAAACATTCTGTAAGGAAAATTGTTTTGCTGTTCTATGAGTTCTGCTACATTGATTTTTCCGCATCAGTTATTCAAAGCACATCCGGCGCTTGATCAAAGCCGTACAGTGTACCTCGTGGAAGAATGGTTGTTTTATCGACAATACAAATTCCACAAGCAAAAATTGCTGTTGCATAGAGCCTCCATGCAGTTTTATGCGCAATGGCTGAAGGAAAACAAATACACTGTCAACTATATTGAAACAACCGAAGCAGAAAATGATGTACGCAAGCTGATCACTTCTTTAGCTAAAAAAGAGATTACAGAAATACATATTGCAGATGTGGCCGATAACTGGTTGCTGAAACGCATGAAAGAACCCTGTCTGCAACACAAGATAAAACTCAGCATACACGCCACACCCGGCTTTATCAATACCATGGAGGAAGTAGCCGATTACTTCAGCAAAAAGAAAACCTATTTCCAAACTGATTTTTATACGCATCAACGCAAGCTGCGAAAGATATTATTAGAGAAAGATGGAAAACCTCTCGGCGGCAAATGGACCTTTGACGCAGAGAACCGGGAAAAATATCCGAAGAAACAAACAGCACCTGCTATTAACTTTCCCAAACCAAACAGCTACATCAAAGAAGCAGCAGCTTATGTTGAAAAGCATTTTACTGACAATTATGGTTCTGTTGATGCACCCCATTTTTTTGTCTGCACGTTTGATGAAGCAGAGCAATGGCTCGATGAATTTATTGAACAACGTTTTCAGCAGTTCGGCATTTACGAAGATGCGATTGTAACGAAAGAACATATTCTGCATCATTCGGTATTAACGCCCATGCTCAACATTGGCTTGCTTACGCCACAGCAGGTGTTGGATAAAGTATTGAGTGAAGCAGCAAAACATAACATACCGCTCAACTCACTGGAAGGCTTTGTACGACAGATCATGGGTTGGCGTGAGTTCATCCGTATTGTGTACGAACGTGAAGGAACAAAACAACGAACTACCAACTACTGGCAGTTTAAACGAAAAATACCGGAGAGCTTCTGGAATGGCACAACAGGCATATTGCCCATTGATGAAACAATTAAGAAAGTATTGAAGACGGGCTATTGTCACCACATAGAACGGTTGATGGTGTTGGGCAATTTTATGCTGCTCTGCGAATTTGATCCCGATGAAGTGTATCGCTGGTTTATGGAATTATTTATCGACTCGTACGATTGGGTGATGGTGCCGAATGTGTATGGCATGACACAGTTTGCAGATGGCGGATTAATGACCACCAAACCCTACATCAGCGGCAGTAATTATTTGTTTAAGATGAGTGACTATGAAAAAAGTAATGGAAAGAAAACTGCTATCTCAGGTTCTGGCTCCTCCTCCTTTGGAGGAGGTTGGGAGGAGGCTTGGGATGGATTGTTCTGGCGATTTATGCATGTACACAGGGATTTCTTTTTGCAGAACCCACGACTGGGTATGCTCATCAAAACATTTGACAAGATGGCGATTGAAAAACAACAAACGCATTTACACAACGCTGAAAAATTTTTACAACAACTCGACCAATGAATTTTACGGCAGAAGATAAAGACCGCATTATTGAAATGGCTTGGGAAGACCGCACTCCTTTCGAAGCCATTGAACTGCAGTTTGGCCTCAAAGAAAAAGAAGTGATTGCATTTATGCGGGCCAACAGCAAACCATCGAGCTTTCGCATGTGGCGCAAACGCATGGCTGGTCGTGCAACAAAACATACTGCTTTACGAAGCGATGATGTGAACCGTTTTAAATGCAACCGTCAACGCAGCATCAGCATGAACAAAATCAGCAAACGATAATGACTTTTCCTACAGACTATGCTGCTATTCTTACACGTATCGAAAACGTTGATCCCATTCGTTATGGCACGACGAGAAATTTTATTGATGGTGAAGTTACCTCTCTCTCCTAACATTTCACGTGGCGTCATCAGTGTAAAAAAAAAGTGAAAGAAATTGTTTTACAAAAAGGTTATAAACCTTTATGCTGCTTTAAAAAACTCTACTTTGTTGATGGTATTGTCGGGCCATTTGCCAAAACGTTTTTCAACAGCTTTAAATCTGTATTCAAAGATTTTTTGCAATTGCTTCTTCACAAATAAATTAATTGATAAGGACCGAAACGTTGCTCATCAACAAAAAACTCTTTGTCTTTTACATGTGTTATTTCCGTCATCCAATACATCGGAATTCCCAGTACAGGACTCACTTTGTATTCAATGATTTGTCCGGGATACATTATCTCACCATGATGTTGAGATAAGATCTTAAACCCAAGATTATCCGGTGTAATAGCCTGCAGGTTGGCAGGATTCGAAAAAAACGCCCATGCTGTATTAATATCCACAGGGATTCTTTGTACAGTCTTCAGCGAATATGTCGCCATATTTAGTTGAGATTGTTGGCAATCACGATCTCAGGGTATTCGTTCTTTTCATTTGCCCATTGATATAAAAGATCGCTGCCAATAGGTTCATAAATATCACGCTTAAAGGGATCTGTCGGCAGCTCCTTCATTGGTACCAGTACCAGGTAATGAGGCTCAACATAATCGTAATGCTTATCTACTGTAAGGCCTTTGATCTGAACAAACTTGTACCCTTTACTTTGTAACTGATCCAGGTTTTTTTTGTTGAACTCAATAGTGGCGCTACGTGCTTCGGCAATTCCTTTTCGCATGGTGATTGATTTACAAAATGAATAAAAAACGAAAGGCGAAATTGTTCGCTCAGCAAGGGATATTAACAAATGATGACCGAACGACTGGCTTACAAAGTTACGGTTTCAATGAACAGTGTGTATCATGAAAAAACTATTTAACAAATAACTCAATACTTTGTTTGTATTATGACAATGAAAGGAATAAACCGACAGTTTTTCATTGACATAATTGTGCTGCTGCAACTAAAAAATCATGTGGTTATCTCCGGCATCGATCCCGAAAGCTGATGAATACAAAGAGGCTCTTCTTTTTTAATGTTTAAACACTTAAAAATGTGAGCGCAACGGAATCTTTCAACAGTTGCTGATTTTTTTCATGCAGAAAGAAGTAAATGCATGTACTCTTGATAAATGTCAAGAAATGCTGAAAATAAAAAGTCCATCTTCAAAACGAAGACGGGAGAAATGTGTCCGGAAAGGATTTGGGATGTTGTTCAGTGTAAATAATTTTCCAGGGAAGGTGGCCTTTTGTAAATCTGTTCTTACCACCGTTATGATCATGCAATCTTCTTAAAGCATCTTTCGCCATGCCGGTATACCATGTTTTATCGCTCAGGCTTTCTATAACATAGACTGTTATCATATCCTGAAAATAAAAAACCCGCCTTCAATAACGAAGACGGGAAAAAAAATGTGCCCGGGAAAGGACTCGAACCTTCACATCCTTGCGAACGGCAGATTTTGAGTCTGCTGCGTCTACCAATTCCGCCACCCGGGCTTGTTGGTACCAATCCTGATCGGAAAGGGGTGCAATATTACAGAATCTTTCCTACCGTATGAAATTTTTTATGCTTTCCTTTTTTTGCCGATCACTTATCTTGCAAACCAACAAACGATTGGTATGCTCAGAATAGGACTCATCAGGGAAGGAAAAATACCTGCCGATAACCGTGTGGCTCTCACTCCTGCCCAATGCAAATGGATACATAAGAATAACAGTGATGTGAAAGTGCTTGTACAAAGCTCACCCGACAGGTGCTACAGCGATAAAGAATATCGTGCAGCAGGTGTGGAGGTTGCAGAAGATATCAGCAGTTGCGATATTCTATTTGGCATAAAAGAAGTGCCTGTAGAACAACTTGTAGCCGATAAGACTTATCTCTTCTTTTCGCATACAAAAAAAGCACAGGCGCATAACCGTAAGCTGATGCAGGCCATGGTGAGTAAGCAGATCACACTCATCGATTATGAATGCCTGACACATGAAGATGGTCAACGTATTATTGGCTTTGGTTTTTTTGCCG
>JAACZX010000234.1 GCA_009996555.1 Chitinophagaceae bacterium
AGGGGCTGGTAACCTTCGTACACCGCAGCTGCTTTCTTTTCATCGCCTTTAAAACGGATCATGGAAAACTCTGTTTCTGCAGCACCGGGATGGATGGCTGTTACTTTTATTTTGTGTTGCAGCAGATCAATACGCATGCCTTTGCTCACACTGTCAACAGCTGCTTTGCTGGCACAGTAAACATTTCCGTTTTCATAAGCTTCTTTGCCTGCTGTTGAACCAAGGTTAATGATATGCCCGGCTTTACGTTTGATCATGTAAGGAACAACGGCACGGCTCACATACAACAGTCCTTTCACATTGGTATCGATCATGATCTCCCAATCATCCATTTCTGCCACATCAAAATGATCACGACCCAGTGCAAGACCGGCATTATTGATCAGCACATCAATGGCTTGCCAGTTTTCGGGCAGGCTGTTAACAGCAATAAATACTTCCTCTTTCTTTTGTACATCAAAGGGCAGCAGAAAAATATCAACAGCATATTGTTCCTGTATGTTTGTTTTAATTTCCTGTAAGCGGTCGAGCCTGCGGCCATTGAGAATAATATTCCAGTTATTGGCTGCAAACAATTCTGCACAGGCTTTTCCGAAACCGGAAGTAGCACCGGTAATAAAAACGATCTTGCTCATGGAGTGAATGTACTGAGAAAGCTTGTTAAGCGTGCAGTAACAAATCTATTTTTTACAGCTTAATATCTTCAATGGTGCGGTTTTGTCTGCTGCGTTCTGCACCAAAGGCCATTAGGTGACTTTCAACCGATACTTCAATGGATGAACTGAGCAGATCTTTGTTTTGCTGATACACTGCCTGCACCCAGTCTTTTACCAGGCGATGATCACCTCCGCCATGTGCATCTGTTTTGAGGCTCCACGAAGTTTGTTTGCGTGTTTTAAAATCAGTGAGTACAAAACTTTCCATATCGCCGATGATATCGCCCTTCGATCCCATGATCCTTGTCTTTCTTCCTTCGTACGATACATGAGCTTCCATCGAAAACGCAGCAGTGGTTCCGTTTTCAAACAACATGTTCACGGTAAGATGATCGGGCTGATCATTATCCATACGGTACACGCAACGTCCGTAATCGGTTACTTTTAATTGTTCAAGTATATAATTGCCCTGCTCATCTTCGTCTTCGGGCAGGTCAAATACATAGGTTCGCTTACGGTCACGGTAATAGATCTGCAATGCAGAATAAGGACAGATGTCTTCCACTTTACAACCGTCGGTACAACGTTCAGTACTTCCTTCAGGTGCATTGGAGTTTTTAAACCAGCGCAGGTTACCAAAGCAATGCACATCGTGTACAGGACTGTTCACCAGCCAGCGGATAATATCTGTGTCGTGTGATGATTTTGCCAGAATGATAGGAGCGGCCATTTTGCTGTTGCGCCATTTGCCACGCACATACGAATGGCTCATGTGAATATGCTCAATAGGCTCCATGTGTTGTACACTAATGATCTCACCAATCAATCCTGCATCAATCACTTCTTTTAACTCACGGAAATAAGGAGAGTAGCGAAGTACATGGCAAACACCTACAATGCGGCCTGTTTCTTTTGCTTTCTGCAATATCAAACGGCATTCTTCTTCAGTGGGTGCAATGGGTTTTTCAAGCAATATATCATAGCCCGCTTCAAGTGCTGCCAGGCAAGGGGCAGTATGCAGTTGATCCGGCGTGGCAATGATCACGGCATCGGCCATTTTGGGTTTAATAAAGACATCTTTCCAGTCTTTATAACTGTTATCTGCAGCAATGTTGTGTTTGCGGCTTGTGCGTCTTCTTCTTTCTGGATTGTTATCTGCAACTGCTACAATCTGTAATTCATTGGGATTTTTAGTAGCATAGTCGGCATAAATAGAACCACGATGCCCTGCACCGATCAATACGGCCGTTACCGGTTTTTCAATCTTGCAGTGTTTGGGATTGTAAAACACATCATCATGCAGGCCAAGGAGGCTTGCCACTTCTTTCCATCCAAGTGTGGCAATGTTGGTAAGCGATTCAACGTGGCGGAGGATTTTTCGAGCGGCAATAAACTGGCGTAACGACATAGATAAACAATTCTTCTGTTAAATGATTGGTGCCTTTTCTGATAAACAGTTACTTGCTGACGAGATGTATATCTGCAGGTTAAAGTTAAAGCAAGATTGTTTTAATCTGTCAATACAATTACAATATCCATCACATTTGTTTGCGTAGCGCCGGTTTTTAATAAACCGTTTACTTTTTCAAAGAAAGGGTAGGCATCATTTGCTGTAACAGCATCTGCAACCGATAGCTGTTGCTCATTCACTGCTGCGAGTAATAATTCATCAGCAAATGCACCTGCAGCATCAGTAGGTCCGTCAGTGCCATCTGTGCCGGCAGCGAGTAAAGTAATGGGCTGCTGTTGAGTTTGCAACTGCTGCAATGCACATAATGCAAGATGCTGATTGCGTCCGCCTTTGCCATTACCTGTAATAGTAACTGTTGTTTCTCCACCAAAAAGAAAACAGGCCGGCTTGTTACTGGTATATGAACTTACTTTCTCAAGAATAAATGTTGCTGCATTTGCTGCTTCACCGGTTAACAAAGCTTCATGCACAATGGTTGTATAGCCCAGCTCTTCTGCTTTTTGTTTTGCAGCAGCAAGTGCAGTTTTGTTACTGCCGATGATCTTGTTCTTTATCCGCTTTAAAATTGGGTTGCCTGGTTTTATCGTATCAACATGTTCGCCATGCATTCCTTTTTGGAGGTATTGTAAAACGGATGTTGGTAGCTGTTGTTGCAATTTATAGTTGTTGATGACATTTAATGCATCTGCAAATGTTGTTACATCGGCACTGGTGGGGCCGCTGGCAATATCCTGTATGTTGTCGCCGGGCACATCAGAAATGATCAGTGTAAACCAATGTGCATGTGGTGCATAGCGTAATAACTGTCCGCCTTTTATTTTTGAGAGATGCCTTCGTACGCAATTCACTTCATCAATGGAAGCGCCGCTTCGCAACAGAAGCTGAAATGTTTGCTGCAGTTGTTTTAATGTAAGATCATCCGGTGTATCGGCCCAAAGCGATGAAGCACCACCGCTTACTAAACAAATGATCACATCGCCGGGTTTTGTTTGTTGCAATAAACTGATGGTTTGTTCAACTGCATCCACACTGTTTTCGTCTGGCACAGGATGAGCCGCTTCAATACAGCTGATTTTTTTAAGTGGTAATGCATGATCGTACTTGGTTGTAACAATGCCATCTTTAATGAAATGACCAAGTAATGATTCCGTTGTTTGTGCCATGGCTGCTGCAGCCTTTCCTGCACCAATTATATATAAAGAGTTGTTGGAAAGATTGCTGTTTCACCTATCTGTATACCGTTTTTGGTAACTGTAAACTGTTGCTGCAACAACACAGCCGGTTGCACTGCTGAAACAGCTGACTGGTAAATAGCTTGTGCATGAATTCTGTTTTGCATAAATAAGTATCAGCGTAAACTTAAACAAAGATGTTCATGTGAAAACATATATCATGCCTGCTTTGTACAGTGTTGTCGAAGTAGGTTATCAATTTTGTTTTACTCATGCACAAGTGAACCACTTGCTTTATGCTTTGGTTTCCTTTTTTGCGAAACAGAAATAGTGCCTCCATCCGACATAGGGGTAAATTGATAATGATAATTCTTGTCCTCCCCATGTCCGTTCGTTAGTAAAACAAATGTTGCAGTATCTACAACAAAGCGTATTTCCTTCATGTCATCGCCAGGTGATTCTGAATCCTGGTTATAGACTGTTGCCAAGTAAATATCAAGTGGTTTGGTAGAGTCGAATTTTAAAGAATTGTCAATGGCTTTAAATGCCAAAACTCCGAAGTTGTTTATATACAGACCGCAATTCAGTTTCTTAAATGTTGAAGTGTCAAAGCTAACTTTCCCAAAAGTGTTTATCAAATGATGTTTCTTATAGGTTACGATGGTTTGAATATTTTGGTTTTTGTTTTGACGACAGGAATAAAGAAGAGATAACACTATTAAAATATGCGAGGTTCTCATTTTTATTTACTTGTATTTTTCTACAGCAAACAATTAGGATGAATTTTATCGTATCAACACCACCGTCCCTTTCTTACTAATCGTTCTTCCCAAATAATCAGTGCCGC
>JAACZX010000235.1 GCA_009996555.1 Chitinophagaceae bacterium
TGTTATACTTTGTATCTGGTTACCTGGCTGTTTGTACTTAACAAAACATCAGTGACTGCTGGATATATTGACCATTCTAAAGACATTTCAGAAGCAAAAGACAAAGGTTCATTGGTTGGTCAATATCTACTAAGCAAGGCTGACAAAAAACATATAACGCTTCTACCAGAAAGTATTTTCCTTGAACAAGAAAGAATATTTTACCCTTACTACTACTTCTATTTTGGCAAGACTAAAAAAGGTAATCGGTTTACTGTTGATATTAGCTCATTTGACAGATTAAATGAAATTGAGGAATATTTTATAAACAGTCCATTGTCGACTCAGCCTACAGAAACAACCAACATTACAGCTAAGCCACTCTATTTCTTCTACGACAATTCTTTTCCAGAACTCCAATTCTTACTTTATCATAAAAATGATAATGAACCAATTGACACAATTATATATAGACAGCAAAAGGACAATTAATTGGATCTATCAAAGTATCCTATGTTATAGGCCTGAGAGAGCTACCGGCTGTCAACTTCTTTACCTGAAACCATAAACAAAAAACCAAAAACAAGAAACAAACCCAGTATTCAGCCTGTCTTTAAAAGAAAAACGGTTTGTAACGCAGGAAGCCCTATATTTGCAACGTTAATTTGAGTCTCGCATCAGTAATCGTTAATTAGTCTGCTCAGTAATCTGCATCTTAGTTAGTTTCTTACTTCTTGCTCTCAAGCCTTTTTAATTTTATATTTTTAAGAACATGAACATTTATGTTTCCAATTTAAGCTTCAACGTACAGGATGAAGACTTAAGAGAATTTTTTGCTCCTTACGGAGAAGTAACTTCAGCAAAAATCATTAACGACAGGGAAAGCGGCCGCTCACGTGGCTTTGGTTTCGTTGAAATGAGTGATGATGCTGCTTCTAGAAAAGCAATTGAAGAACTTGATGGTGCTACTGTTGAAGGTCGTACAATTAAAGTTGTAGAAGCTAAGCCAAAAGAAGACCGTCCTGCACGCAACGGCGGTGGTTACAACAATGGCAACAGTTATAACAGAAACAGATATTAACTGAAAATAGTGCCTTTATCTGCAAAGCCCCGCAATAGCGGGGCTTTGTTGTTTGTAACAGGTTTCAGCAAACGGCATTGCTGTATAGCTAAAGCAGCAGCCCTGGCCCGTTTTGTAGCAAGGAGCCGGGGCAACTGCGTAAACCATTAGGCGGGCAAAAAGAATTTGCGGAGCAGGATGGTACAGTACGAAGGTTCTGCCCCAAATGCATTGTCTCTATGGTTGAAATCAGGATATTTGGGTAACAACCCAACCTGCGCTCCAAGCCGGTGGGGTTATTACTGATCAACCAATTGTTGCTTTGCCATCATGCAATCTGTCTTAAGTAAAAAATACTTAGTGATCACCGCCGTTTTGGTGCTGCTGATTACTGTTGCATCCTTTCTGTTTAAAAACAATCGCCGCATTGATTACAATGTTGATGTAAAACCCATTATCAATAAAAAATGTATTTCCTGCCACGGTGGTGTTAAGAAGCAGGGCGGTTTCAGTTTGCTTTTCAGGGAAGAAGCATTGGCTGAAACAAAAAGCGGTAAACCGGCCATTGTTCCCGGCGATCCTGATGCAAGTGAAATGATCAGGCGCTTAACGCTGAAAGATGAAGAAGAACGGATGCCGTACAAAGAACATCCGCTTGCTGAAGATGAAATTGATGTGTTGCGTAACTGGATCAGGCAAGGTGCAAAGTGGGGAACACATTGGGCCTATACAACAGTGGAAGAACAGGAAGTACCAAAAGGCAAACGCCGCTTCTTTGGTTTACTGCCTGCTAAGAAAAATGATTGGGTGCGTAATGATGTTGATCATTTCATTAACGATAAACTTGCTGAACAAAAACTTTCGCCATCAGCAGAAGCAGATAAAGCAACATTGCTTCGTCGTGTGAGTTTGGATATTACCGGGTTGCCGCCAACACAATCCATTGCACAACAATTTTTGAATGATAATACAGCAGGTGCTTATGAGCGCCTGGTGGATAGTTTGCTTGCTTCCCCGCAATATGGTGAACGCTGGACAGCTATGTGGCTCGATATGGCACGCTATGCTGATACAAAAGGATATGAACGTGATGTGTATCGCTCCATCTGGCGTTACCGTGACTGGCTCATTCAATCGTTCAATGAAGACAAACCGTACAATACATTTTTAATTGAACAGGTGGCTGGAGATCTGTTGCCCAACCCAACCGATGCACAATACATTGCTACAGCTTTTCACCGTAACACGATGACGAATGATGAAGGTGGCACAGACAATGAAGAATACCGCACTGCAGCAGTAATGGATCGGGTGAATACTACCTGGGAAACATTGATGGGTACAACCTTCGCCTGTGTGCAATGCCATAGTCATCCGTACGATTCGTTCAAGCATGAAGAGTATTACCGGTTTCTTGCGTTCTTCAACAACACACGTGATGAAGACACGTATGAAGAATTTCCTGTGTTGCGTGAATATAAAAATGCAGACAGTGTAAAGTTTGAAAAGCTGAGTGCATGGTTGCAGCAACATGTATCGAAGGAAAAGAAAGCAGAGATCATTCGTTTTATTAAAACAGGTCAACCGGTTATTAATTCTGTTGTGTGCGATGAGTTTACCAACAGTGCATTGGCCGATACCAAATGGTTATCGTTACGCAATAACGGAAGCACACGAATTAAAAATGTTGATCTGCGTACAAAAGATCAATTGCTGTTTCGCTATGCAACAGGTGTTGAGGGAGGAATGTGGACGATCCATCTTGACAGTGCGAATGGTAAAGTGATTGCAAGTGTTCCATTAAAAACAACGAAAGGATGGGCTGTTGCGAATGCATCAATACCTGTTACCGAAGGCGTACATGATCTTTGGCTGACGTATAAAAATCCCAACCTGAAAAAACCTGAAGAAAATGGATCCAACTTCAGTTGGTTTTATTTTACACAATCATTTCCCGGTAAAGAGCAACCCGGTTACGATTCAGCAAAGCAACAGTATATTGACCTCGTTAATTCCACACAATACACGTCAACACCCATCATGGTTGATGGCTCAAACAGTTTTGCACGCACAACACATGTGTTTGAACGTGGCAACTGGATGGTGAAAGGAGAGGAAGTGAAACCTTTAGGTTTAGCTATATGGCTCACAGATAAAAAGAATCCGTTGGTAGCACGCACGATTGTAAACCGCATTTGGGAACAGTTGTTTGGTCATGGTCTTGCAGAAACATTGGAAGACCTCGGTACGCAAGGTATTCCTCCAACGCATCAGCAATTGCTTGATCATTTATCGTGGCAGTTGATGAACAAATATGACTGGAGTTTAAAAACATTGATCAAAGAAATTGTATTATCAGCAACATACCGGCAAAGTTCCATTGCGTCAAAAGAGTTGATTGAAAAAGATCCATCGAACAAGTGGTATGCAAGAGGTCCACGTGTGCGTTTATCAGCAGAACAGTTGCGTGATCAGGCACTGGCAGTAAGTGGTTTGTTGAGCACAAAAATGTTTGGACAAAGTGTAATGCCTTATCAACCTGAAGGTATCTGGCTTACGCCATACAATGGTGCAAAATGGACAATGAGTGATGGTGATGATAAATACCGCCGTGCTATTTATACATTCTGGAAACGCAGTGCACCATATCCGTTTATGATGATGTTTGATGGTGTGGCACGCAATGTTTGTGTTGCACGTCGCATTAACACCAATACGCCGTTACAGGCGCTGGTTACGTTGAATGATTCTTCTTACCTGGATATGGCCAGAAACTTTGCTTATGAATTAAAGCAAGAAGGAGTAAAGGATGCAACCCAACAGATCAGCAAAGGATATGAGCAGATGATGTATAAACCCATCAGCAAAGAAAAATTAAAAGTATTAAACGATCTGTATACGCAAGCATTGCAAACATTCAATACAGATAAACTGAAAGCATGCGAAGTGATTGGCATGGACAGTAAACACAACAATCCGGAAACGGCAGCATTGGTAGTGGTGATGAATGCGATGCTGAACCTGGATGAATGGATAACGAAGAATTAAACCACCAAGACAGAAAGACACGAAGATGCACGAAGAATTCCTT
>JAACZX010000614.1 GCA_009996555.1 Chitinophagaceae bacterium
GAGCAAATGTGGAATAAATACATACAATCAGTAATTGAAAAAAATATTGATAAAATCGTTAAAGACAAAAAGAGCGTCGGCACCTGTGAAGTGCAATTTATTGTTGACAAAGATGGATCGGTCACGAATGTTGAAGCGCTTACCTTAAAGAATTCATATTTGGCAAAGGTTTTTATCAAAGCCGTTAAAGAAGGTCCCAGGTGGGAGCCTGCTTATCAATTTGGTAAAACAGTAAAAGCATGGCGCAGGCAAAAAGTTACCATACGGCCTCCTGAAAAATAAATGAATGAGCAAAACATCACCTACAGATTTATTTTACAACAAACAACTTCTGTACAAAATGAAAAGCACGCTATTAATCCTGTTCTTTTTTGCATATTCAATTGCGAACGCACAAACAGATTCATCAACTGTCAGCATTCATCAACCAGTTAATACTGACTCAGTATATGAAAAGCCTGATGTGGAAGCACAATTCCCCGGCGGCGAACAGAAATGGAACAAATTCATTCAAACTGCAATCGAAAGGAATATTGACGATCTGGTGGACGATAAAAAAAGCAGAGGAACCTGTATTTTAAAATTTATTGTTGATACCAACGGAATTGTTTCAGCATTGAGAATAACTACACTTAACGGCACTGTTTTGGGAAAAACTTCTTCGGCAGCAATTTTAAACGGACCGAATTGGATCCCTGCTACAATAAATGGTGTCAAAGTAAAATCTGTTCGTATTCAAAAGGTAACATTCAGAGTTACACGAGGCTAACTCATTCCATTAAAACCATTACAAAGTTAATTTTCCAGGAAAACCACTATAACTAAAAATTTAGTTGTTAAACTAAATTTTTAGTTATACATTCGGTTTATGAATACGGAAAAACTAAAACCGCTTACCAAAGCCGAAGAGCAGGTAATGCAGGCTATCTGGAAACTGAACAAAGCTTTTTTAAGAGAGATTGTGGAGGCAATGCCGCTTCCCAAACCACACCAGAATACAGTAGCAACGCTGCTGAAAATTTTGGCAGATAAGAAATACATCAAGGTGGATGTTATCGGCCGTATGCATCAATACTACCCCGCCATTTCGAAAGAAGCCTATTCAAAAGCCAGTATGAAAACACTGGTGAAAGGCTATTTCCAAGGATCATTTTCTGAAGCTGTTTCGTTTATGGTGAAAGAAAATAACCTGAGCATTGAAGAACTGGAACTTCTATTGCAAACACTGAAAAAGAAATAACCATGACTGCCTTTGCTGAATACCTGTTGAAAGTAATGATCTGCTCCGGTGTACTTACCGGTTATTACTGGTTGGCGCTGCGTAACAAACTATTTCACAGCTGGAACCGGTTTTATTTACTGGCAGCAGTTGCAACATCGTTACTGTTACCATTTATCAAGATCAGTTTTATTCCTGAACCGCAACCGGAAACCTTACCTGCCTATACCATTCTGCAAAGTGTTACCACCAACGATGTCTGGTTTCCTCAACAAGTGACTGCAGCACCTGAACGCTTTACTAAAGAACAAATCAGTTTTGTGTTGTACTTCCTGGTATCGGCTATACTTTTTATAACACTTCTTGTAACCCTTTTCCGTATCAAAAAACTCATTACAGCATACGAGCATTGGAAAATGAAAGATCTCATATTTGTTGATACCGATGCCAAGGGCACACCGTTTTCCTTTCTTCGTTATATTTTCTGGAACAGGCAAATTGATTTTGAATCAGCGGAAGGGCAACAGATCTTTAAACATGAACTGATACATGTAAAAGAAAAACACAGCATCGACAAATTGTTTCTGCAGCTTGTGTTGATTGTATTCTGGATAAACCCTTTCTTCTGGATCATCCGGAAAGAAATAAGTATGATCCATGAATTTATTGCCGACAGAAAATCGGTAAAAGACAGTGACGCATCTGCACTTGCAACAATGATCCTTCGAACTGCATTTCCAGGTCATACCATATCACTCAGCAATCCATTTTTTTATTCACCTATTAAACGAAGACTCCTTATGCTTTCCAAACTTAAAAACCCCAAAGTGGGCTACATCAGCCGCTTGCTGCTACTGCCGTTGCTAACCATTTTATTTACAGCCTTTGCTTTAAAAATTAAAGAGAAAGATGTGCCTTCAACCATTCCACGATTAGCGAAATCATTAACGGTTGTGATTGATGCCGGTCATGGATTGAAAAACGGGGTACGTCATGGTGCAATTGGCCAAAATGGAGTAACAGAAGATGAAATTGCATTAGCGATCGCTAAAAAGATCGAACAACTGAATACAGATAAAAACCTGAACCTGATTTTTACAAGAAGTGATGAGAACTTTATTGAAAACAAAGAACGGGTAAGAATTGCAGAAGCAAACAATGCCGACTTGTTCATTTCGCTTCATGCGTCTTATGCTCCGCCGATTTACGAAAATGGAAAACCAATAGAAAATAAGGCAAACGGGTTTGAATTATATGTTTCAAAAGACGGCAGCCCTTACTTATCCGAAAGTAAAAAATTAGGATCGGCCATTATTGCTGAAATGCAATCGTTGATTGCCATCAGGCAACCCGGGATCAAACAACGGCAACAGGGTATTTGGACAGTGGAAGCCGCTCCATGCCCATCGGTGTTACTTGAATGTGGATTTATTTCGAATAGTAATGACGCTGCCTTTCTTAACAATGAAAAGAACCAGGAGAAGATTGCGGAAGCGGTGTTGAAAGGGATTGTGAATTACATTCAAAATAACAGTAAGACATTACAACAACAGAACTCGAAAGAACTTAACAGTACAGATACCATTCCTGAAAAAAATTCAGAAACAGCTTCCATAAAAACCACTGGTAATGCTGATTTTAAAGGTGGAATCAAAGAATGGAATAAGTATGTTGAAACGTTTTTAGAGAAACATATTGCTGCGCTTGAGAACGATCCAAAAAGTGTAAACAGCAGTTGCATGCTGCAATTCACTGTTCAAAAAGATGGCACTCTCACAGACATTCAAGTTGTTACCAATACTGAAAGCGAATTGGCAAAGATCAGTATTGAGTTACTTAAGAAAAGTCCAAAATGGCTGCCTGCAAAAGAGAATGGCGTTCCTGTTGCAAGTGTTCAAAAAAGATCGGTAACCTATTTTGACAAATACGGACGGGAACGAATGAAAGATATGACCAAGACATCGCAACAAAAGGAAGCAGGGCTAGCTTCAATTGCTGAAAAACATGGACTTCATATTCTTAATGGAAAAACTGTAAGCAAAGAGGAAATGATCAAATTCATTAAGGATAACGAAGAACATAAAAACTGGATCATCAGCTCTATCGATGGTGGCGGTGGAAGAACCCGGTTTGGGGAAAAAGGAAGCAATGGTGTGTTTGAATTAACAACCACAGAATTAAAACCAACTATTGCCATTGCAGCTGAAAATATTAACATCCTGTATGCAGGTGTTGAAAATCCGCTAAAAATTGCCATCAGCGACGTTCCGGAAAATCATTTAGAAATCGAAGCATCACAAGGAACTCTGGAGAAAAAAGGAAACAGGTATGTTCTCAAAAACTTAAAGACCGGAGATGTTGTTATTAAAATAGGTTATTACTACAAAACAGAACAAAAGAAAACAGAAGAAGTGCGCTTTAGAGTGATCCCCTTTCCTGATCCTGTAATAACAATTGCAGATTCAAGAGGAGGAAGAGTTGCGGCCAGTAAGATAGCTCAATCAAAACAAATTGCAATTGACGAAGAATGGGAAATAACGAACTACACAATTTATTTTACAGGAAAAGGTTTTAAGGAGCCATTCTTTGTAGCAGCCAATAAGTCGGCTGAGTTTAATCAAAAGATACTTGAAGCCATTGCTCAATGCCAGCCAGGCACTACCATTGTAGTTGATGAGATTGCAGCCAGGTTTAAAAAATCTGGATTAAACGCCAAATTAAACCCGCTTGCATTTAATCTTTATTAAATCAAAACAACAATTCCTCATCCTTCAACTTAATCACTAATTCTTTTTTCTCACTCGCTTCTACCCTGCCGATCACCTGTGCATCTACGCCAAACGACTTTGAGATGCTGATCAATGTATCAGCATCTTTTTCATT
>JAACZX010000236.1 GCA_009996555.1 Chitinophagaceae bacterium
CGTTTACCAACTGGAAAGATGTAAACGCATATTTCCCCGGTTATACCATTCTCAACAGGGCTTTCGGCGGGTCATCGCTACCACACTTAATCATGTATGCCGATGAGGTGATTTTTAAATACAACCCCAGGCAGATTATTATCTATTGCGGCGAAAACGATTTAACAGGCGGGAGTAATATTACAGGCGATAGTATTCTTCAACGGTTCAAACGGTTGCATACACTTATCCGAAGCAAATTACCTGCTGTGCCGGTTGCCTACGTATCAATGAAGCCAAGCCCCAGCCGTGAAAAATATTTACCTGAAATGAAAAAGGGCAACAAACTGATTAAAAAATTCATCCGTTCAAAAAAGCATACAGCATTTATTGATGTGTATAAACACATGCTTACGAAAGACGGACAGATTATACCGGACATCTTTCTATCAGACAGATTACACATGAACAAAAAAGGATACGAGATCTGGCAACCGATTATAAAACCGTACCTGTTAAAATAAGTTCTTTTGCTCATCCACAACAAAACTGATGCATGAAACAGTTGTTTATAGTTTTCACACTGCTGCTCTGTGCCTGTACGGGATTAGCGAACATCAAAACAGATAGTACTGTTTATCAAGGTAATCATCCTTTCATTCAATACACCGGGCGTATTGACTATTCAACAACAACGCTGCCCAGGTTTTGGGCACCGGGAACCTATCTCACCATCAGATTTAAAGGAACTTATTGTGTACTTGAAATAAATGATGAAGAGAAATGGGGAACAACACACAATTACCTGGAAATAAAAGTAGACAACCAACCTTCTAAGAGAATACAAACAACGCAAAAAAAGAACCGTATTGTTTTAGCAAGCGGACTACCGGATGGCCTTCATACCATTGTCGTGTGCAAGAACACAGAAGCTGAGATAGGTTATCTTGAGGTAACAGCTGTTATCTGCAAAAAATTAGTAAGCCCGGCAAAGAAACCCGCAAGGAAAATTGAGTTTATCGGCAATTCCATCACTTGCGGAATGGGCATGAATGCGTCTTCGGTTGCATGTAATACAAAAAACTGGTACGATCAGCACCATGCTTACATGGCTTATGGACCACAAACCTCCCGGGCTTTAAATGCGCAATGGCATTTATCATCTGTATCCGGTATTGGATTAATGCATAGTTGCTGCAATAAAATAACAGTAATGCCGCAGCTGTTTGATAAAATCAATATGGCAGAAAACAAACTGCAATGGAATTTTCAAAACTATCAGCCCGATGTGGTAACAGTTTGTCTTGGACAAAACGATGGCATACAGGATTCGGCTGCTTTTTGTAATGCATACATCAACTTTATAAGCAACCTCAGAAGTTACTACCCAAAAGCAAAAATCGTGATGCTGTCCAGCCCAATGGCAGATGCATCATTAACCGGCTTTTTGAAAAAAAGTATTACTGCTGTTGAAGCCCACCTGCGAAAAAACGGCGAGGTAAATATTGGCAAATACTTTTTCAGCAAACGTTATGCTAATGGATGTGATAGCCACCCCGATGCAGCAGAGCACACAGCAATAGCAGAAGAACTCACGGCTTATTTAAAAGCACTAATGAAATGGTGAGGTAGTTTATAAAAAAAGGCACTCCAAACGAAAGGCTGTTTTCTGAACGATTCTTTACGGAAATAAATTGTCGGGATGACTGGATTCGAACCAGCGACCTCTTCGTCCCGAACGAAGCACGCTGCCGGGCTGCGCTACATCCCGAAGAAATAATGCTATAAATTTATTTATTTTTTACGTTCAATCATAAACACAGCAGGCACCATCCGCTGCCCTTCTTTATCACTCGGCTTGATGGTTTCTTTACCATTCACCAGCATGGTACTGCTGCCGCCACCATCAAGGTTCAATGCTTCCACACAACCAAGATCCAGTAAAAGTGTTGCAAGCTGGGTTAGGCTTGCACCTTCTGCCACTCCGGGCATGCGCCCCTGCACCACAAGAACAATCAGTTTACCATCAGCCGTATAACCCATGGCCGTGCGTGGATGTTGATCATCAATAGCTTTGCCGCTGAACATCCGCTCTTCGTTATTGCTGATTGCAATCTTTCCGTCTTGTATCAATACTGGCCCACCGGCAATCGCTGTTTGCATTTTCCAGTTAGCAGATCGCTGCAGCAACATGGTATTCATCACCGCATAAAAAGAATCTTTATAAAAGCCCGGCACTTGTTGAAATGCTTTTGCAAAGCGTGCCGTTGAATCGGTGTACAGCCACGCTACATCTGCTTTTCGTTTCTTACTGATACCGATGGCCGAACGAAACGTATGCATATACATCAGCGTATCCCTGCCTTTCAATGCTGTTGCATGTACATTGTACGAAACAAGCTTACCATCTTTGATCACTGCATTCAGATTCCTGTTTGTGGCAAAATCAAAAAATGTTCCGTTCACGACCAGTAATGGCTGTTGATTCTTTTCGTAAAACTGTTGAGGAGTTAACCGGCGGTTGAATGTTGTATCAGTAGTGAAGTTCAGCTTGCGGTCTTTCAAATCAGCAATAACACAATATGCAACATTGGCTTTCCCGTCAATGGCATCAGTAGTAGTAAAAACATGAACGGATGATGGCAATGCGCCATACAGCGAGTCAACATTTTTCCAGCTAACCTGTGCCAAACAAAAAGGAGCAGTGATGATGTACAACACTGCTCCGAGTAATACTTTCTTCATAAATCTCTATGCAATAAAAGTTGCTTTTTCTTCTTCCCATTTGGCCCTGCCAAAACCCTGGATCACATGCTTTTCGCTGTGATAGCTTGAACGCACCAGCGGACCACTCTCTACATAATCCAGCCCAATACTGTAACCAATTTCACGGTACTCGGCAAATTCATCAGGATGCACAAAACGCTGCACAGCCAAATGCTTTTTGGTAGGTTGCAGGTACTGGCCAATGGTTACCACATCAACACCGTTATTCTTCAGGTCGTTTAATGTCTGGACCACTTCCTCTTTTGTTTCACCCAGGCCCAGCATAATACCACTCTTCACCCGCATACCGTTTTCTTTCAGGTAACGCAACACATCCATACTGCGCCAGTACTTAGCCTGTATACGCACCTGGCGTGTTAAACGTTCTACTGTTTCAATGTTATGCGATACCACTTCGGGATGCGCTTCCACTATGCGCTGCACATTTTCCATCTGCCCTTTAAAATCAGGCACCAGCGTTTCCAGTGTTGTATCGGGGTTCAATGTCTTTACCGCACGGATGGTATTGTACCAGATAGTACTGCCGCCGTCTTTCAGTTCATCACGGTCAACCGAAGTGATCACGGCATGCTTCACCTTCATCAGGTGAATAGCTTCTGCCACTCGTTGCGGTTCATCCCAGTCAGCAGCCTCAGGCTTGCCCGTGGCAACAGCACAAAAGCCACAGCTGCGGGTACAGGTATTGCCTAAGATCATAAAGGTGGCAGTACCTTCTCCCCAGCACTCACCCATATTCGGACAATTACCGCTTTCGCAAATCGTATGGAGTTTGTTCTTATCTACAAGGTTTCGTACGTGGCGGTAACTTTCGCCAATAGGTAAACGCACTCTCAGCCAATCAGGCTTCTTGGGTTTCTGCTCTTCGGCAGTATCATTCACTACAATTTCCTGCATAAATTCAACTAAATGAGGGGCAAAGTTAGGCTACTTTCGTTTACCAAACAGAACAGCAATATAGCCGTTGAAAAACACCTGCTTGCCGGGGTTTTGGAGCATGATCTCTACTTTACGGGAATAAGCTTCAATGTTAAGACCGATTTCCAATGCCGAAACAACTTCGTTAAAACGGCCATAATCAAACCGTAAGGCTGCCTTGGCATGCACACCCGGTACAAACTTCATATCATGCCAGCCCAGGCGTAAACCCGTTCCCATTAAAATATTGCTTGGTTCAAGAAAAGCCATGCTGTCGGCTGGCGAATATTTAATATCTCTTGTACCCGGCGAATCCTGTATGCGGATATAATAAGGACGCTCAAGACCGGCCGAAATACCTCCCGCATAAATACCATGAATGGCCACACCGTTCTTGTTGGTTTTTCCACCAAGCATGC
>JAACZX010000237.1 GCA_009996555.1 Chitinophagaceae bacterium
CCTATCATAAAACCACCCATGAATAAAAAGATAACCGGGTTGCTGTATGCTTTGGCAGTTTCTTCCATACTGCTCACATTCATCAACGGCAACAAAATAAGCGGCACCAGCGCCACAGCAGGCATGGGTAATGCTTCGGTGATCCACCAGGTGATCATAAGCACGGCAATGGCCACAGCTTTATTCGCAACAGCATCTAACCCGAATGGATTAAAGAGATAAGCAGCAAGCGATAAAATAATACCGGATAACAACGATACCCAGTATTGATTTTTTTTGATGAACTCCATGCAATAAATATAGGAAGTTACAGGTTTTATTTTCCTGCATTATGTGGTGGAAACAGCTGTTTTGTTCAATGGATGTTTAGTTACCTGCAGATGATCCTTGATAAAAAAACGATAGAACCATTGTGCATGGTCATCTGCATAATCAACACCAATGCGGGGAGAAGTAAGTATGCTGATGCCCGCCGTTGTACTTTCTTCGCCCAGCCATATTTCTTTACTCTGCAGACTTACACCGGTATGCCGAACAGAAATACCCAATGCCTTGCTTACATTTCCCGGACCACGCCCGATACTGCTATCGGTTTTTTCTTTGTTAAACCGGTGAAGCATTTTGCGCATTCCCTCTACGGGTTCAATTCCCCTGATGAGTACTGCATCAGGAATATTTTCGCTGTTGCATACAACATTGAACAAATGATGAATACCATAACAGAGATACACATACGAAATTCCCGGTTTACCAAACATCACTTCCGTTCGTACAGTGCGGCGGTTGTTGTATGCATGCGAAGCTTTGTCAATAATTCCGGCATACGCTTCTGTTTCTACAATACGGCCAACTGTGTGTGCGCCGTCAACATTTGTTACAATATATTTCCCCAACAGATCTTTTGCTATCTGCACCACATCATCACGCTTATAAAAATCTGCCGGAAGCTTTTGCATTTTGTTGTATTTTGCCGCTTTGCCTGTTAAGCACCTTACTCATTAATTTTTAAAACAGAACGCTTGTTAAAGGAATTAGTCATTGCTGTTCAGGCTTACTTCAGGGCGCACAAGTTTATTGTGCGTCACAAGTTATGGAAATGGATCCTTATCCCGGGCTTCATCTATATGCTGCTGTTCATGGGTGGCATGTGGTTGTTCTGGAATTCAAGCGGCAGTTTTCTTGAGTGGCTTTTTGATGTGGCCGGTATTAAAAACTGGCTCGATTCAATGAACAACAGTTTCTTCAACTTCCTGTTCATTACTGCCAGCATTATTGTTCGCCTTATTTTGCTGTTCTTCTACTTCTCGTTATTCAAATTTCTTTTCCTGGTTGCAGGGTCGCCTGTATTTGCATACCTCAGCGAAAAAACAGAGAATATTATTGAAGGGAATGAATATCCGTTCAGTATGCAACAGCTGATGAGCGATATCTGGCGTGCAATCCGTTTGGCTTTACGCAATACACTTTGGCAAACTGTTTACATCATCAGCATTCTGTTACTCTCACTCATACCAATTGTCGGATGGATCACACCCCTGATTGCATTTCTGGTTGAGTGTTATTACTACGGTTTTTCAATGCTTGATTACAGTACAGAACGGCATAAACTCACGCCATCACAGAGTATAGCTTTTATCAGCAGCCGCAAGGGACTTGCTATTGGCAATGGTATGGTCTTCTTTTTAATGCATCTTGTTCCGTTTGTTGGATGGGTGCTTGCACCTGCGTATGCTGTAATTGCAGCCACATTAAGCCTGTATCACCCGGATGATAACCCGTAAAGCTTACATTTGCTCATCGTTCTCATCAAACTTATTTCACTTGGCTGTTGTTTATTTAATTCCTGCACCGTTAGAAGATGAAAGTCTGCAAGCAATTCCTGCTTATGTGCTTGATGCAGTAAAACAATGCACTGTTTTTTTTGTGGAGAATGAACGCACAGCCCGTCGTTACCTGAAGAAATTAGACAAGTCGATTGTGATTGATGATTACGAATGGTTCATCATTCACAAAGCGGAAGCACAGGTAAAAAACCAGTTCATGCAAAAACTGAAAGCCGGTAAAAACATAGGCATCATCAGTGAAGCAGGCTGCCCCGGCATTGCAGACCCCGGACAGGTGTTGATAGAAGCGGCACATCAGTTGGGAGCAACAATAAAGCCATTGGTAGGGCCAAGTTCCATTTTACTGGCACTGATGGGCAGCGGAATGAATGGCCAGCAATTCTCTTTTGTCGGCTATTTGCCTATTGAAGAGCCGCAACGGAAACGAAAACTGAATCAGCTGGAAGAATTATCTGCACGGCAACAAAGCACGCAGGTGTTTATTGAAACACCTTACCGCAACAATCAAATGCTTGATACAATTTTAAAAAGTTGTAAACCCGGCACCCGTATTTGCATTGCAGCAAACCTAACAGCACCGAATGAATTCATTCAAACAAAAACAGTAGCTGACTGGAAAAAACAAAAACCCGAACTGCATAAGCAACCGGTTATTTTTTGTTTGATGGGATAGAATACAGTTTAAGGTTTGAAGCTGAAAGTTTAAGGTTCTTACAAATCAATCACACTCTTGAGAATGAAAGGACTTTAAACGTTAAACCTGAAACATTTAACCTCACTTTCGTCTGTAAAACACAAAGCCATTCTTACGGCCAATCACTTCTACTTTATCGCCGTATTTCTCCATCACTTCTTTTTCAAATGTATTTTTGCTGATGAAATAAGCTGGCTTATCAACCTGTCCTGTCAGCAACCAGTTTTCATCCTTCGACTCCTTACGCAATCCCGGCTGTATACGTGTGTAGAAATATTGCGCATAGCTTTTATAGCCAAGCGTTTTAATATACACATCCTTCCCTTGTAATGATTCGTAAAACTCAATAGCAGCATGTTGCGAATATTGTTCAATACGTGGTGTAAACAGCGTAAGCAGCACCTGCATAGCGCCCATGCATGCAATCAGCAATACCACAAATGCACGTTGAAATTTCTTTTTCTGCAGCCAGATTGTACAAAGTATCACAGCAAGCAGGAAAAGAATGCCGGGTATCATCAGAAAATAATTCCAGCTCACATCTGCTTCTATATTTCCCATGGCAAATGGATCTTTGTTCAACAATGGTTTTATCCAATGAATGTTATTTCCAATAAGGGGTAATGCAATAAAGAGTATGCTCCAGATAAGCCCAAGCACCAATAACCCGATCTTCTGCCAGTTTTTTATTTGTGCTGTGCGGTTTATAATTCCGTAAACAGTTGATGCAGCCAGGTAACCTATGGGCAGATAGGTAAACGATGAATAGTGAACGATCTTTGTTTTTACAATCGTAAACAGCACCAGTATCACAATCAGCGATGCAATCATAAACATGCGGAAATATTGCTGCTGTTTGTTTTCGTGTATCTGATTCTTATAACGGAAAATTAGCAGCGATGCAGGAAAACAACCAATAAGCACCACCACAAAATGATACAGCAGAAATCCTCCATGACCGGCATCCTTTGTTTTGAACAAACGCACCTGGTAAGTAAAAAATTCATTTACAAACCACCAGCCATGCTGAGCGATCTCCAATCCAAACCAGATCATTGTTACAAGCAGAACAATCAATCCCCAAATAAGATAATACCTAACCGACACCCAGCCTTTCCAACGGTTGAACAACACAAACAGGCCATACGTTAACAACACAACCAATGCTGCCACCGGCCCTTTGGTGAGAATACCTATGCCTGTAAATAAACCTGATAAAATGAGGTGCGACATAAATTTTTGCCGCTCCTCTTTTGCCGAAAGAAAACGGCTTAGAAAATAAATGCCGAGGAAAATAAATAAGTTAAACCAGGGATCAATAATGCCGCTTTTGAAATACAAATGAGGAAGAAAAGTTCCTGCGTAGATCAACACCCACCAAAAAGCAAAACGTTCATTATGCAACCGCCTGCCAATAGCAAACAAAACCAGCAGTGTAACCATACCGCAAACAGCGTTGGGTAAACGTGCAGCAAATTCATTTACGCCAAACACTTTCATAGCTGCAACCTGCATCCAGAAAAACAACGGCGGTTTTTCCCAG
>JAACZX010000238.1 GCA_009996555.1 Chitinophagaceae bacterium
ATTGCTTCGCTGTCAACAGGTACCCTTTGAAGGCCATAACCAAGATCAAAACGGCGGTAGGCCAATTGTTCTACCATGCTTTCTAACAGGTCCGGTCGGTCAAGCGTAGCGGCAATGTGAATTAAGTTGTTCATGATCCTTTCTTTTATAGAGATCAACCAATCACCTCAATTGTTACCTTTCTTCAATACTATGATGCAGCAACCGCTTTTTCGATTAATAAAGAAATGTGAAAGCTGTAAAATGCTGCATGAACGTCCGTGGAAAATTATCCCCAACGCATAGCCATATTTTTGCATCTTTGCAACAAACAAACTACTGATTATCATGTGCGGAATCGTTGGCTATATTGGCTCACGGGAAGCCTATCCCGTTATCTTAAAAGGATTAAAACGACTTGAATACCGTGGCTACGACAGTGCGGGTGTTGCACTGCTGAACAATGGTATGAAAGTGTACAAGAAGAAAGGCAAAGTTGCCCAACTTGAAGAAGAAGTGATTGGCAAAGATCTTCACTCACATATTGGCATTGGTCATACACGCTGGGCTACACATGGCGAACCAAGCGACCGTAATGCACATCCTCATTTATCAAAAAGCGGTAAGCTGGCAATGATCCACAATGGCATCATTGAAAATTATGTATCCATTAAAAACGAATTGCTGAAAAAAGGATACAGTTTTAAAAGTGATACCGATACAGAAGTACTGCTCAATTTTATTGAAGACATTAAAGCAAACAATGAATGCTCACTGGAAGAAGCAGTGCGTATTGCATTAAAACGTGTAGTAGGTGCTTATGTTATTCTGCTGATAGACGAAGAAAATCCTGATACCATCATTGCCGCACGTAAAGGAAGCCCGCTGGTAATTGGTATTGGCAAGAACGAACACTTTCTGGCAAGTGATGCATCGCCCATTATTGAATACACCAAAGAAGTAGTGTATGTAAACGATTATGAACTGGCTATTGTAAAAGCAGATGAGCTGATATTAAAAAATCTTGGCAACGAAAAGATCACACCGTATGTTCAGAAACTTGATCTTGAACTTGCTGCTATTGAAAAAGGCGGTTATGATCATTTCATGATCAAAGAGATCAACGAACAACCAGACACCATTCATGATTGCCTGCGTGGACGTTTAGATCCTGTTGCCGGCACCATTACCATGGCCGGTGTACAAAACAATATGGAGCAATTGAAAAATGCGCAACGCATTGTGATGATTGCCTGTGGTACCAGCTGGCATGCAGGACTTGTTGCTGAATATATTTTTGAAGAACTCTGCCGCATTCCTGTTGAAGTGGAATATGCAAGTGAGTTCCGTTATCGTAATCCGGTTATCAATAAAGGCGATGTGATCGTTGCTATTTCACAAAGCGGTGAAACTGCAGACACGATTGTTGCCATTGAAAAAGCAAAAGAGCAAGGTGCATTTATTTTTGGTGTGGTGAATGTAGTGGGTAGTTCCATTGCACGTTTATCTCATGCAGGTGCTTATACACATGCAGGCCCAGAAATTGGTGTGGCCAGTACGAAAGCATTTACTGCACAGTTAGCTGTACTCACAATGGTGGCGTTAAAAATTGCGTTGGAAAAAGGTACCATTACACACGACCGTTATATGCATTTGCTGAATGAACTGCATGAAGTGCCGGAAAAAGTAAAACAATTACTTGCCCATGCAGATGCTGTAAAAAATATCGGGTTGAAGTATAAAGATGCAAGCGATTTCCTCTACCTCGGCCGTGGGTATAATTTCCCGGTGGCATTGGAAGGAGCATTAAAACTGAAAGAGATTTCATATATCCATGCCGAAGGTTACCCCGCTGCAGAAATGAAACATGGCCCTATTGCCTTGGTTGATGAAAAATTACCTGTAGTGTTTGTTGCCACAAAAGATGCTTATTACGAAAAGATTGTGAGTAACATCCAGGAGATCAAAGCAAGAAAGGGACAGGTGATTGCAGTAGTTACAGAAAACGATAACGTAATCCCCGACATGAGCGGAGATATTATGTTTGTTCCGGAAGCTGACGAAATAGTTGCACCAATGCTGAGTGTAATTCCGTTGCAACTTCTCTCCTACTATATTGGTGTAGCAAAGGGATTGGATGTGGACAAACCACGTAACCTTGCAAAGAGTGTAACAGTAGAATAGTTTGTGGTTTATTGTTTGTAGTTTTTAGTTGACTGTCTGTAATTGCTTTCATCAAACTGCAATCAAGCAACCAAATTGAACAGAAAGAGCCAGAAACAAAAAACTACAAACCAAAAATGTAGAATGAACCCCATTACCAAAAAGCCGATCTCCGATATAGGTTACAATTTTATACCTGCTGCTTTTCTTCCAAAGGGAAAGGATGAATATTACTTGCGTAATAAGCAAAACCGCAGCGGTATCAGTTATCGTAAGCTCACGGCGTTGGAAATAGAAGTGTTGGTGCGTAACCGTAATACATCTGATAACTGGAACAACCTGCTTGTATCAGATGCATTTAATCCTGAGCTGGTAAAGAACTGTAAGTTCTTTGGACTTGTTCGCATAGGTAAGCTTGAACCATATTACCTGGAATTTCATTCCGTAAAACTGCAGGTGGGTTTATACAACAGCACCATCATCAGTTGCGATTTTGGCGACAATGTTGTAATTGATAATGTTCATTATCTCTCGCATTATATTATCGGTAATGAAGTGATCATTACCAATGTGCATGAAATGGGCACCACCAACTATGCAAAGTTTGGTAATGGTATTTTAAAACAAGGCGAAGAAGAAAATATCCGCATCTGGCTGGAAGTATGTAATGAAAATGCGGGACGTAAAATTATTCCCTTCAATGGTATGTTGCCGGGTGATGCATGGCTTTGGAGCCGTGACCGGCATAACGAACAACTGCAACAGAAATACAAAGAATTTACTGAGCTGAAGTTTGATAAACTCCGTGGCTATTATGGTAAAGTGGGCGATCGTACGGTGATCAAGAGTTGTTCCATTATAAAAGATGTATGGATTGGTACTGACGCCTATTTAAAAGGAGCCAATAAACTGAAAAACCTCACCATCAATTCATCACCGGGCGCAAGCTCACAGATTGGTGAAGGTTGCGAACTGGTGAATGGAATTATGGGCGAAGGTTGTCGTGTGTTCTACGGCGTAAAAGCTGTTCGTTTTTACATGGCATCACATTCGCAATTAAAATACGGTGCAAGGCTTATCAACTCCTATCTTGGTAACAATGCCACCATCTCCTGCTGCGAAGTTTTGAACTCACTTATCTTTCCTGCACATGAACAACATCATAACAACTCGTTTCTGTGTGCAGCAACCGTAATGGGGCAAAGCAATATTGCTGCAGGCGCCACACTGGGCAGTAATCATAACAGCCGCAGTGCTGATGGTGAAATGATTGCCGGGCGTGGTTTCTGGCCGGGCTTATGCGTAAGCATAAAACATAACTCCCGTTTTGCATCGTACACTTTATTGGCAAAAGGCGATTACCCTGCTGAACTGAATGTAACAATTCCTTTTTCATTGGTGAGTAATGATACAGCAAATGATCAGCTTGTGATCATGCCTGGCTATTGGTTCATGTACAACATGTATGCACTTGCACGCAACGCTTGGAAATACATTGACAGGGACAGACGCACTGAAAAAACACAATACCTGGAATATGATTTTCTTGCACCAGACAGTATGAATGAAGTAATGCAGTCGCTTCAATTAATGGAACAGTATGCAGGAAAAAAAGCTTTGGCTGAAAATAGTGATGTAGTTGAACTGTCTTCAGGTATTATTGAAAACAGTAAACGCAAAGTAGTGCTGTTGAAAACAGCAAAGAGTTACAACCTGTTTAAAGAATTGATTATTTATTATGCAGTGGAGCAACTCTTGCAATTTGCAACAACTGTAAAATTTAAAACAGCTGATGACTTGTTTGCGCAATTACCAAAGAAACAAAAACGAAACGAATGGGTGAATGTTGGCGGACAGCTGATCGCTGCAAAGGAACTGGAAACATTAAAGCAGCGCATTCTTACGGGCAAAGTAAAAAGCTGGGATGCAGTGCAT
>JAACZX010000239.1 GCA_009996555.1 Chitinophagaceae bacterium
ACACCTGGCCGGTTGACATACTTGTGAAAGGTGATGTGTATGTAGCCGATCAGTTTGGTGCGCAAAAAACGGGCCAACCATTGGTGATAATGTGGGCAATGCCATTTATGCAAAAACAGGAAACGGCATTGTGTACGATGGTGCCTTGCGTGATGTGGAAGGATTGAAAGATATTCCCGGCTTCACTTCTTTTTATACCAGCTACGATCCTTCGTTTCATAATCCGCCCGGCGATCTTACAACGATGATCGTTGGCATCAATCAGCCCACACGTATTCGTAAAGTAACAGTAATGCCCGGCGATGTGGTGTTGGGAAAGCTTGGTGTGGTGGTGTTTATTCCGCCACATCTTGCAGAACGTGTTGTTACAACATCGGAGATCGTCAGGTTGAGAGATATGTTTGGTCACCAGCGTTTGCGTGAAGGAAAATATACAGCCGGACAAATTGATGCAAGATGGAGCGATGAAATTGAACGTGACTTTTCTAAATGGCTAAATGATCACATCAATGAATTACCAGTGGGAAAAGAACAGATACAACAGTATTTAAAAGACAGAACCTGGTAACAGCTATTCAACAATCGATTCAATCATTCAATAAAAATATTGTACATGCAAAAGAATAATTCACGCCGGTCATTTTTATCAAAGGCTGCACTTGCATCGGCATTAATGCCACTGGCTTCGATTCAGGCTTTTGGCGAAGGCTATAAAGATGCAGTTGACCGCACACCGAAATCATCTGCTCCATCTGATTTGAAAATTACCGATATCAAATGCGGTTATATACGTGGAAGTTTGTTTGTGAAAATTTATACCAACCAGGATATTTATGGAGTGGGTGAAGGGGTAGATGCTGTTCCGGGTACGTATCATCTTGTAAAGAATTTTGGATTCAGGTTAAGAGGGAAAAGTCCGCTGAATGTGCATCGCCTGTTTGAAGATATACGCAAAGGTGGATTTTTCCAGGGAGCACAGGCTGGAATGTACATTGCTGTGTTATCAGCGATTGAAACTGCATTGTGGGATCTGGCAGGGAAAGCATTGAATATTCCCGTGTATCAATTGCTTGGTGGAAAATTCCGTGATAAAATAAGGGTGTATTGCGATACGGCTTTGTATCAACGCAACTTACCCACGCCAAAAGATTTTGCGGAGGCTGCATTGAATTCAAAGAAGATGGGCTTCAACGCCATTAAGTTTGATTTAGATCAAGCCAATGATCCCAACAAGTATGATGCATATAACTGGACAGCAAGCCCCATGGAATTGCAACGCATGTATGATCAGATTGCAGCGGCAAGAGAAGCAGTGGGACCAAACATTGACATTTGTGTGGATATGCATGGCCGTTATGATGCTGTTACCGGGCAGGCTGTAGCAAAACGACTGGAATCATTAAACTTAATGTGGCTGGAAGAACCTATTCCTGCAGAAAATGTAGAAGCGTATAAATTAATTACTGAAAGTACCAGCACACCAATATGTGCAGGCGAAAATCATTACTTAGCTTATGGGTTCCGTCGCTTGCTTGAAATTGGTGCAGTTGATATTGTAATGCCGGATCTGCAAAAAGCCGGCGGTCTTGGTGAAGGACAGCGTATTGCCAATCTTGCCAATTTGTATTACACACCGTTTGCGCCGCACATGGTGGCATCCTTTCTTGGTGCAATGGCATCGGCACATGTGTGTGCATCTGTTCCTAACTTTTTAATACTGGAATGGCAATCGTATTTCCACACCAACCCGATGTTCAAAGAAATTGTAACCTATGATGGTGAATGGGTGAAAGACAGTTACATTACTTTATCTGAAAAACCGGGAATAGGAGTGGATATTAATGAAACAGCGATGAAAAAGTATGCAGTGCCCGGTGTGCCGTTCTTTGAATAATGAAGTATTGCTTATAAATGAAAATCCGGTAGCAGTTCAATTAACTGTTACCGGATTTTTTATTTTCATCGTGGATGATTACTTGATCCGAATTTTCTTTCCCGTCGCCATTGCTTCATAAACTGCAGTGATCAGTTTCACATCTCTTCTGCCCATTTCACCTGGAACGATCGACGGTTGGTTTTTCATCATCGATAAAGCAATGCCGTCCATTTGTTTCGCCTGCTGATTGATGTTTGTAAAATTCATTGCGCCTTCGGGAGTTTTTCCTCTCAATCCGCCATAGTTGTATGCAGGAGATAATTCAAATGTTCCTTTCTCTGCTTCTGCACGTAAAAAGTTCATCGGGCTTCCATAGCTGGCTTCACCTTCTGCAATTAAACCGTTGGGCATTTCGAATTGCCATTTCAATGACTGTTCTACTTCTTTGAATTTATCAGGAATTGTTTTTGGCCCTTCCTGTGCTGTAACAGCAACAGGAACCATTCCACTTGTATAGCAAATTCCCTGTACGCAATAAATACCTAAGTCTTGCATAGGACCACCACCAGCCAGATCTTTTTTCAAGCGCCATTGTGTGGGATCACCGATCAGAAAACCAAAACCCGCAGCTAATTTTTTAATATCGCCATATACCTTTTTTGTTCCCAGTCGAACCATTTCTAAATTGAATGGTTCGAAATTCAAGCGATAACCAATTGATAAATGCTTACCGGCTTTCTTTCCAGCGGCAATCATTTTATCGCAATCAGCAACTGTAAGTGCCATTGGTTTTTCACAGATCACATGTTTGCCTGCTGCAAAAGCTCGAATGGTATATTCGGCATGCATACTGTTGGGCAACACGATGTAGATAATATCAATATCAGGATTGTCTTTGATCGAATCAAAATTCTCATAGTTATAAATATTCTTATCAGGAATATTGTATTTCTCTTTCCACACAGGAATTTTAGCAGGCGTTCCTGTAACAATACCGGCGAGGTAGCAATGTTCGGTTTGCTGCAAAGCAGGAGCTAACTGCCCGCCTGCATAGCCACCAAGGCCCACTAACGCAATGCCAAGCCTGCCTTCTTTTTTCTGTTGCATGGTTGATAATGTTTGTTCACTGCCAAGAACGGTTGTGGCTAATGGAATACTTAATCCTGCCAAACCAAGCTGGTAAAGAAATGTTCTTCTGGATGTTGACTCGTTGTGATCCATGATGTACATTTTAGTGATTACAGAATGATGATTGTGATTGTTGTATTGTTCACTTATTCAAAGCTGATCCAATCTGCTTCTACTTGTTTTCCATCTTTCGATACTACAAATAAATTGTGCACTCCTGTTTGTGGTTTTAAAACAGCGGCTTTCGTCAACTTCCATTCACTGCTTTTCGGAATAAGAAGTTCAGCAATTACCGGACCATTGATACTGTTTGCACGAACTTGCAATACAGCTCCATCTGTTGACATGGCATTTACTGTTACACGCTTCAACGGCTTTTTGCCAAAGTCAACGGTATTGTATTGCAGCCAGGCGCCTGCAGCATTGAAGTTTGTTTTCCAACCTTTGAATGTATTGAGTGTATCTATAAATGCAATCGAAACACCCTGTTCACTTAACTGCGTATATCGGTCGATCTGAATTTGTTTGTTTGCAGCAGTAACGCCAACACCACGTAAGGTAGGAATTACTTTTTTGATGGTACCATCGGCATTGAATGATAAACTGTCGATTCTCACCGAACGGGCTTTATCAAACTTTGGTGAATAATCTTTGTCGTGATAAAAAAGATACCATTGATTTTTAAACGGGATAATAGAGTGATGATTTGTCCAGCAACCGCTTGCTGATTCATCCATAACAGCGCCGACAATTTTAAACGGGCCAAGTGGATTTGTGCCAATTGCATATTCCAACCGTTCAGTTTTATTTTCAACATGCGGATAGGTCATGTAGTAAATGCCATTGCGTTCAAATACAAACGGACCTTCCTTCAAACCTTTTGTTGGCAGCTCACCTAATATTTTTACTTCTGAATCAAGCTCCAGCATATTTGCTTTCAACTTCGCACCATAAATATTTCCAGCGGACCAATAGAGATACGCTTGCCCGTCTTTATCAATAAACACATTGGGGTCAATTCCTCTTACACCTGCAATTGGTGTTGCTTGTGGAATGTATGGACCTTCC
>JAACZX010000025.1 GCA_009996555.1 Chitinophagaceae bacterium
GGGGTTGCAAATGTAAGAATTCTATGTATTTGCTACAAAATCAATTAAAAAAACGATCTTAGCGGCGCAAAATATTCAAGTAGTTACATGACTATTCTCATCAGGCAGGCGCATATTATCGATCCGCTTTCTCCGTTTCACAAAAGCATTCAGGACATATTTATTGAGAATGGACGCATCAGCAAAATAGGTTCACTTTCCGGTCAGCAGGCCGATAAAGTGATTGAGCAGGATGGTCTTTATCTTTCTCCGGGTTGGGTGGATCTGTTCACTCATTTTTGTGATCCGGGTTTTGAGTATAAAGAAACATTGGAAACAGGTATTGAAGCTGCTGCTGCCGGCGGTTTTACCGAAGTAATGGTGTTGCCCAATACCAATCCTGTTGTAACCGGTAAATCGCAGGTGGAATACATTGTTCACAAAGCAAGACATGCAGCTGTAACTGTTCATCCGCTGGGGGCTGTAACCAAGCAAACAGAAGGAAAGGAACTGGCAGAAATGTATGATATGAGGGCCGCTGGTGCAGCCGCTTTCACCGATGGGTTGCAACCTGTGCAGTCAGCAGGTTTGTTACTGAAAGCCTTGCAATATGTAAAAGCGTTTGATGGCACAATTATTCAGATACCTGATGATAAAACCATCGGTACTTATGGTTTAATGAATGAAGGGCTCATCAGCACAAGGTTGGGTTTGCCCGGCAAGCCTCTTCTGGCAGAAGAGATACAGGTGGCGAGAGATATTAAGCTTGCCCGTTATGCAGAATCAAAACTGCATTTTACAGGTGTAACATCTCCTAAAAGTATTGAGTATATTAACCGTGCAAAAGAAAACGGCACAGCCATCAGCTGTTCGGTAACACCTGCGCATCTTTATTTTACGGATGATGATCTGCAGAGTTATGATACCAACCTCAAGCTTTACCCTCCTGTCCGTACTGCAGCAGAACGTGATGCGTTGCGCCAGGCAGTGCTCAACGGGTCGGTGGATTGTATTACCGCACATCATGAACCGCATGAGTACGATAGTAAGATATGTGAATTTGAATACGCAAAACCGGGAATGACCGGCCTTGAAAGTTGTTATGGTGTAATGGGTGCTGTGTTTGCAGATGCATTATCTCCTGAACGCTGGGTGGAGCTGGTTAGCAGTAATCCACGGAGGTTGATGAACATTCCTCAACCGGTAATAAAAGAAGGTGCGGTTGCCAATGTAACAATCTTTAACCCTTCGGCGACATATGTATTTGATGAGGCTGCCATCCGTTCCAAATCAAAGAACTCTGCGTTTATTGGTAAAGAGTTAAAAGGAAAAGTGATCGGCATCATCAATAACAATCAACTTAAACTCAACTAAACTTTTGTTTATGGAAAAGAAAGTAACATCGCATTTTGTAAAAGGATTGATCATTGGCATTGCTGTATTGGTCATTGGTTTGCTCTTCCAGGTATTTGATATTTATGAACGCTGGATCCAGTGGCTGGTGCTGGGTTGTTATGTAGCAGCAATTATCTGGGCCTGCTATTCGTTTTCTGTTGATAAAGATGGTGACGTAACTTTTGGTTCTGTGTTTGGTCATGGATTTAAAACCGCAGCAATTGTTACCTTAATTGCTATTGCCGGTTTTGCACTTACATCTTTTTTAATGCCTGAAGTACAGGAGAAGGTGATGTCTGTTGCAAGGGCTGAAATGGAAAAGAACCCCCAAATGAATGATGAAATGATTGATAAAGCAATGGAATTTACCAGTAAGTATTACTTTCTGTTTGGTGTAGTAGGTTCATTATTCAGTTATGCATTCTTTGGCGGTATTGCGGCATTAATTGGTGCAGGTATTGCCAAAAAGAATACAAATTCAAACATGCCGAAATCAATTTAATTCTTTACATGAACCTGAGTATTGTAATTCCTCTGAAAGATGAAGCTGAATCGTTACCTGAACTCTGTGCATGGATCGAACGGGTGGTGAATGAGCAGCAACTGAGCTATGAAATTATTTTAATTGATGATGGCAGTACAGATGGTTCATGGGATGTAATTAAACAGCTGCGTTCAGCTAACGCCAATATAAAAGGTATTTCTTTTCAACGCAATTATGGTAAATCTGCAGCATTGAATGAAGGTTTTAAAGCTTCACAAGGTAATGTGCTGATTACAATGGATGCCGATTTGCAGGACAGCCCCGATGAAATTCCTGCCTTGTATAAAATGATCACAGTTGATGGGTATGATCTTGTGAGCGGATGGAAAAAGAAACGTTACGATAATACACTCACGAAAAATATCCCTTCGAAATTATTCAATGCTGCCACCCGTAAAATGAGTGGCATTTACCTGCACGATTTTAATTGTGGTTTAAAAGCATACAATGGCCGTGTGGTAAAAAGTATTGAAGTATATGGCGAAATGCACCGTTATATTCCGGTGCTGGCCAAATGGGCGGGCTTCCGTAAAATTGGTGAAAAGGTGGTGGAGCACCGCAAGCGTAAATATGGTGTTACCAAGTTTGGCTGGGACCGTTTTGTAAATGGATTCCTTGATCTGGCAACGATCACATTTGTTGGCAAGTTTGGAAAACGTCCTATGCATTTCTTCGGTTTGTGGGGCACATTGTTTTTCCTTGTTGGTTTTATTATCAGCGGTTATCTCGTTATTTCAAAGCTGGTTGATTTTAATTTTTCCATCACCAATCGCCCAACGTTCTTTATTGCATTGGTGTCAATGGTCATTGGTTCCCAATTATTCCTTGCAGGGTTTATTGGAGAGTTGATTGCACGCAATTCACCTGAACGGAATAATTATTTAATTGGAGAGAAAGCAGGGGTATAGATTCACGGATGACACGGATTTGAACAGATTAAAACGGATTTTTTTCGTTGTTTAATTATCTTGTAAGAATTCAACCCTGTTTATATGCTGATACATGAAGAACTCACCAGTAAAATAATCCGCTGTTTTTATACTGTTTACAATCAACTTGGTTATGGTTTTCTTGAGAAAGTGTATGAAAATGCAATGATTTATGAATTGCAGAGTAATGGTTTAAATTCTGTTCAACAAGCTCCTATTAAAGTGTTTTATAATGACAGGCAGGTCGGTAGTTATTTTGCTGACATCCTGGTTGAAAACATTTGTGTATTGGAATTAAAAGCAGGTGAAGGAGGAATTATATTGGAACACGAATTGCAGTTGACCAATTATTTAAAAGCTACAGAATACGAGATTGGGTTACTTTTGTTTTTTGGAGAAAAGCCTTCATTTAAACGAAAAGTTTTTACCAACGAGCATAAACAAATCCGTTAACATCAGCTTATATCAGTGTCATCCGTGAATCTATCCAAAATAGTCATCCTCGGCCCGGCCCACCCTCTTCGTGGCGGCATCGCCATTTTCAATGAGCGGTTGGCAAGGCAGTTTCAAAACGAGGGGCATGATGTAACGATCTATTCATTCAGTCTGCAATACCCCGGCTTTTTATTTCCCGGTACAACACAATACTCATCAGAACCAGCGCCTGCAGATCTCAACATCAAGATAAAAGTCAACTCCATTCATCCGCTCAACTGGTTAGCAGTTGGCAATGAAATCAAAAAGCAAAAACCAGATATTGTTGTTGTTCGTTATTGGCTGCCGTTGATGGGGCCTGCTTTAGGAACAATTCTTCGCCGCATCAAAACAAACAAACACACAAAGGTTATATGTATTGCAGATAATGTGGTGCCGCATGAAAAACGTTTTGGCGATCATGCATTCACCAACTATTTTATCAAACCCGTTGATGCATTCATCACCATGAGTGAGAAAGTGCTCACCGATCTTCGAACCTTCACACAAACAAAACCGGCAGTATTGCAACCGCATCCGTTGTATGATGTGTTTGGCAATGCTGTTTCAAAACAGGAAGCAAGAGATCATCTCAACATTGATCAAAACGATTTTGTATTTCTGTTCTTTGGGTTCATCCGTAAATACAAAGGTTTAGATCTGCTATTGGAAGCATTTGCCAAATTGAAGCAATTGCCAATTGCCAATTGCAAATTGCTTATTGCAGGTGAGTTTTACGAAGACAGAAAACAGTACGATGAATTAATTGATCAGCTCGACATTAAGGATGATCTTATCTTAAAAACAGAATTCATTGCCGACAGCGAAGTAAAATATTATCTCTGCGCTGCTGATGCTGTGGTGCAGCCATACCGCAATGCCACGCAAAGCGGTGTTACTCCCCTTGCCTATCATTTTGAAATTCCCATGATCGTTACCAATGTTGGGGGCCTGCCTGCATTTGTTCCGCAGGGAAAAGTAGGATTAGTGTGTGAACCAACTGTTGACGCAATTGCAGCAGCCATGCAGGAATACATGCAAATTGGCAGCGCCAGCTTTTTACCTCATCTGCAGGAAGAAAAAAAGAAATACGACTGGGATAAAATGACAGCTGCTATTCTTCAGCTTGCTTAATGCTTGCAGCTATCAGCGAACAGCTTGCAGCTTTTTTCATTTACATTTGCAGCATGAGCGAACAGATCAAACAGGTTATTCTTGATTCAATAGCTGTTAAACAGCAACTCCTCAACGATGAAACAGTGATTGCAAAGCTGGATGCCATCAGCAACATGATTGTTGATGCATTCCGCAATGGCAAGAAAGTACTTTTCTGTGGCAATGGTGGCAGCGCTGCCGATGCACAACATTTAGCAGCAGAATTCAGCGGTCGTTTTTATCTCGATCGTGAAGCATTGCCTGCAGAAGCATTGCATGTAAACACTTCTTACCTCACAGCTATTGCCAACGATTATAGTTTTGAAGTGGCGTATGCACGCCTTGTAAAAGGCATTGGTCATGCCGGCGATGTGCTGGTTGGTTTATCTACATCGGGTAATTCGCCCAACATTATTGAAGCATTTAAAGCAGCAAAGGAAAAAGGAATGATCACCATTGGTTTTACCGGCGAAACCGGTGGACAGTTGAAAGCGTTGAGCGATCACCTGTTCAATGTACCATCAAAAACAACTCCACGCATACAGGAAAGCCATATTATGCTGGGACATATCATTTGTCAACTGGTGGAAGAACGTTATTTCGCTGCAAAAAGCTGAACCATGATCCATACAACATTACCAACAAATCATCCGGCAAACACAGCATATTTCATGCCCATGCCGCATAAAGAGTTACCGCTGGTAGATAAAGACTGGACATTGTTTCTTGATCGTGATGGCGTTATTAATCGTGATGTGGTGGGCGATTATATTAAAAGCTGGGATGAATTTCATTTTATGGATGGTGTGTTGGATGCAATCAAACAACTATCGGCTTTGTTTCCACGCATCTTTATTGTTACCAACCAGGCAGGTGTAGGTAAGAAATTAATGACACTGGATGATCTGCAGCAGATTCATACAAACATGTTGCAGCAGATCACTGCAAACAATGGCCGTATTGATAAAATTTATTTCTGTCCCGAAACAGACAACAAGCACATTAACCGCAAACCAAACCCCGGCATGGCTTACCAGGCCAAAGAAGATTTCCCCGCAGTTGATTTCAGTAAGTCGATCATGGTAGGCAATATGCCCAACGATATGTGGTTTGGCAGAAAGATCGGCGCATTTACTGTTTATCTTCCCACAAGACCGGAAGAGAACCCCGATCCATCAACAGTAGATGCACACTATAAAGATTTGTTAGCATTTTCCACAGCACTCAGCAGCAAAGCATAAAACACAATAATTTTGTCCTGAATCAGTTATTACGTTGATGCAAAAATTGTTTACCCTTTTCTGTCTTTTACTTGTGTTCGCTGCTTCAGCACAAACACTCTCCCCTGCTGAACAGAAGCAGTTTAAGTTGCGTGAAGATTCACTGAAACAGTTTGGTTATGAAATTGTACGTGGCAAAGATGCGGCTGTTCGTTTCCGCAGCGACAGCAACTTTACCCGTATTTTGGTACGTGCCATCATCCAGGATAAATCATTTCTCTTTCCGTTCGATTCGTTAAGAACTATTTCAAAAATATACAGCCCCGATAGTTCCTTCCGCATCTTTACCTGGCAGGTAGTGCGTGATGATGATTATTGCAGGCAAAAAGGATTCATCCAGTTCCGCAGCCCACGTGGCAAAGAAAAATTTATTCCGTTGCGTGATGCCAATCAGTTTATCAGCAATCCAACTGATACGATAGCAGATAATATGTGGTGGATCGGCGCAGTGTATTACCGCATTCTTGAAAAAGAACACAATGGCCGTAAATATTACACACTGTTTGGTTACGATGAAAATGATTCACGCACTACAAAGAAATGGCTGGATGTAATGTGGTTTGATGATAACGGCGTGCCTATGTTTGGAAAGCCTTCCGCATTTTCGTTTGATAATGATTCAATACCAAAGCCTGCCATCAACCGCTTTTTGATGGAGTATAAAAAAGATGCCCGTGCAAGAGTGCAGTACGATGAAGAAATGGACATGATCATTTTTGATCATCTTATTTCAGAAACCAATGAGCCGGGCAAGCGATATACTTTAATACCCGATGGCGATTACGAAGGGTTTAAATGGACCAATGGTCAATGGGTGCATATTGATAAAGTGTTCGACTTTAAACTGAAAGATGGAGAAGCACCTATACCGGAAGCAATTGATTTTACAAACCGGTTGAAATATGGAGAAATTACCGAAGAGCCAGCTCCGGTTAAACAGCCTGCACCAAAGAAACCGGCAGCCAAACCTCCGGTGAAAAAGAAAACCGGCGGCAATTAATTTTTCCCTTTCTTCTTTTTTGATGTTGATGTTTTAGGCCGGTTGTTGAGCTGTTGCAACAAAGAATCATGAACAGGTATATTCATTTGCAGATCCTGTTTCTTTATCCAGATAGTGATGCTCCTGCGTACAGATGGATTTTGTTTCAACTCCACATTCACTACAACAGAATCGTCGGCAAATTCCCAGTCGATCCAGATGCTGTTGCCCTGCAGTTTACCATTACTCACGTTAAAGCTCAGTTGTTCATGTGTAAGTGGAGTGTATTTCCCATTGCTGAGTTTTGCGTCCACATTAATATAATTCCACGATCCTTTTTTCAAACTGTCGGTGTACAGGTTAAAAAAAAGACTGTCGATCTTCTGTGCTTTTGCAATAAAAGAAGCTGCACTAAAAAACAATAAGAAGTAAACCCGCTTCAAAGTTGTTGATTTATCCTGCAAAGATTGCGATTCTTTTGCAGAGGTTGGCACAGCGATAAATTTTAACAATGTCGGCATCCTGTAGTAATTTCAAGGATATAAACAAGATCGTATGAAATTGATTGTATTTGGTGCAACCGGCCAGGTGGGTTTACAGGTTGTAAAGCAGGCTTTATGGCGTGGTTATCATGTAAAAGCATTTGGCAGAAATGTATATGAAATGAAGATAGAAGACGATCATCTGGAAACAATAAAAGGTGCTTTGTTTGATGAAGGCGAAGTGTTGGCTGCACTGGAAGGTTGCGATGTGGTGATAAGTGTTATTGGCGGTGCTTTTGACGGTGCAGACAAGGCCCGGTCGCTTGGTATGAAAACAATTGTATCGCAAATGCCCAAGGCAGGTATCAGTCGCATTGTTGCATTGGGCAATATGAGCATTTTGAATTTTGATGAACATTCTTTGATCCTTGACCAGAAAGATTACCCGGAAGAATATTTACCTGTGGGCAATGAACACCGCAAAGCATTTGAGCATTTGAAAAATTCTGATCTTAACTGGACATTTCTTTGCAGCCCCGATATTATCAATGAAGGCCCCACCGGCAATTATATAACAGCGGTTGATTATCCGCCAAAGCCCAATAAAAATCATGTAAATGCTGGTGATCTTGCACAATTTATGCTCAACGAAGCAGAGCGGAATGAATTTGTAAAATGCAGAGTTGGTATTTCAGCATTGTGAGTTTTGCCACGAAAACAGAAGGAAGCGCAAAGAAAGATCACGAACTAAATGCTCAATAAAATACTGTCACATCTGCTATCATAACACTGCATCATTCATCTTTTGTGCTTTAGTGTCGTTGTGGCAAAAGCTTATTGTCTTTTCAATTCCCATAAAAAAATGCTGGTGGCTATTGCTGCGTTTAGCGATTCAGCTTCGCCAAAACGTGGAATCATCAGTTTGGTGCTGAGTGTTGCAAGCACATCGGGCCTGATGCCGTTCGATTCATTGCCAATAACAAGGATACCGGCTTCCGGAAATTGATATGAGCCCAGTGTTTCGCCTCCTAAAACTGCCCCGGCAACAGTCACTTGTTGTTGGCTCAAAAACAATGGCAGATCTTTTTCATACACATTTACACGCATAATGCTACCCATGGTTGACTGCACCACTTTGGGGTTGTAAATATCAGCACAATCAGGTGAGCAAATGACCTGTTGAATGCCAAACCAATCGGCCAGCCGTATGATGGTGCCCATATTGCCGGGATCACGAATGCCATCCAGTGCCAGTGTCCAGCTGTTTGCTGGTTGTTGAAATTCTTCCGGGGTAAAATAACGCAGTACTGCCAATGCCTGGTTAGGCGTTTGCAGCTGGGAAATACGGGCCAGCTCATCTTCTGTTACCTTCTGATGCTGTTCTATTGCTGATGCTGCAGGATGTTGTTGAAAAAAAGTATCAGTGGCGTATAAGCGAACGACCTGTGATGGATAATGCATGATCAGCTCAGCCACCATTTTACTTCCTTCCAGTAAAAAAAGGCCTTCTTCATCCCTTCTTTTTTTATGGCCTAAACTTTGGATATATTTGATTTCATTTTTACTGAGCATCGATAATCATTTTATGAGTTTCACCAGGGCCGCCACTACCATACTTACCGGTTTTTTAGTATTGCAATTGCTATCCTCTTGTGGCATCCTTAAGTTAACCACTCCTACAAGGCGACAGTACACCAAAGTAAAGAAATATCCAAAAGATAAACCCTTTGTTTATACCAATGAAATAAAGGTGGTGAATAATAAACTCAGCAAAGATTCTCTCACCTTGCTGGAAGATGGCCTTGAAACGCAGCTTGATGACAGTATGCGGCTCACTGTAAAACAAAGCTGGATCGTATTAAAACGATTGGAACAACCTGCTGCTTTCGATACAACCTATGCCAACCAGAGTGCCCGTAACATGGAGATCTATCTGCAGACAATGGGTTATTTCAACGGGAAGGTTTCAGTTGATACCGTTCTTGATTCCATCTTCCGAAACAACCCCGACCGTTTGCAAAAACGTGTAGCCACAAAGTTTACAGTAAACACCGGGCCTGTTTTCCGTATTGATTCTATTGCACTTATTCCAAACGATTCAAACCGTTTTCAGATAAATCCTATCCGTGAACTCACCATCCAGCATAATTCACAGAGCTATCTCCGTAAAGGAATGCCTTTTAGCGAAGAACTGATATCATTGGAAATGAACCGGCTCATTGAGTTGTACAGAAATAATGGTTATTATAACATGACCCGTGATGCGATCTATGCAGATGTTGATACTGTTTTTCTTGCACTGCTTGATCCTACATTGGGCTTTGATCCTATCCGCCAGTTTGAAGTGTTCCAGGAAGCACAGGAAAGAAGAAAGAATCCGCTGATCAATGTGTACATCCGCACCAAACCCAATTTGAAAGATTCCATTTTCCGGCAGTATTACAACCGCAATATTGTGGTGTATCCTGAATTTAAAGGAGGTGAAATTGTAGATTCCGTCAGATATATTGATAGTGCACGTAACAACATTACTGTACGTTTCCAGGAAGGAAAATTCAAACCGGCATTTATCCGCCGTAATCTTCGTTTGCGTACTGATAGTTTGTTCAGCTCTTTAAAAGTAAACCAAACAGCAGATGAGTTGAATAAGCTGAATGTGTGGCAGGTGATCAGGATACAACCAAAAATTGCTGTTGATGATTCTTCATCGATTGATTATGATCTTTTCCTGATACCCTACAAGCGGTTTACCTTCAGTACAAACGTGGAGAGTGTGTTTAACCAGGTGCAATCGGCATTGGCAACGGCAGGTAACCTTGTTGGCTTTGGTGTAAACTTTGGTTTGCAGGACAGAAATATTGCAAAGCAAGGCATTCAGATGAATAACAGTGTGCGGGCAGGTATTGAGCTGGGACTTCCTCCTATCAATTCAGGTTTGCAGGCCACAGAGTTAACGTTCAGCAATTCGCTTACTTCGCCACGTATTCCATCATGGTTGTTTACACGTAAAAGCAGACGATGGCTGAACCGTAAAACATTCCTTACTTCTTCCGTTTCATTTATTGACAGGAACATCAATCAAAATGGTTTGTTTGCATTAACCACCGTCAGCTCAACATTTGGCTGGCAGTTTCAAACACCACGTAATGCTATCTGGCGTTTAAGCCCGGTAAATATTGAGTATGTAAAGTTGTACGACATCTCTCAATCTTTTCAGGAACAGTTGAACAGTAATGTGTTTCTCCGTAACTCTTTTAACCAGGGTTTTGTATTGGGAAATATCAACGCCAACTTTACAAAACGGTTTCAAAACAAAAAGAAACTGAATCATGCTTCTGCGTTTCGTATAAACTTCGAAGAATCGGGAGCTTTGTTTGGTCGCCTGAAAAAAGTGATCCCGTTATTTGACAAGGAATTGTTTGAATATGTAAAAACTGATGCAGAATACAAATACCAGATATACCGGCCCGGCACAGCACAGGAACGCTGGATATTTCGTGGAGCAATCGGTGCAGGTTATTTGTATGACAATGATACATCCAGCATGCCATTCTTCAAACAGTTTGCAGGTGGAGGACCAAACAGTATGCGTGCATGGCCATTGCGCAGCATTGGACCTGGTGCAAGTGTGGCCGATATCCGCACAGGACGTAACCAGTTTTTCAGTCGCTCCGGCGATATGATGCTTGAGGCAAATGTGGAATACCGTTATGATATTTTAAGCATCTGGCCCAATACATTGATCCTGCGTGGTGCATTGTTTACCGATATTGGTAATGTGTGGAATTTCCGTAACAAGAGCAATATTGGTAACGATACTGTGGTGTTTAAGTTGAAGAATCTTTACCGTGATATGAGTGTGAGTGTGGGCACAGGTTTCCGTCTTGATTTTGTTGGCCTCTTCCTGATACGTGTTGATATTGGTTACCGGTTAAAGAATCCTGCTTATCCTTATGTGGATGTAAATGACGGGTGGCGTGTGCCGAAGGTGAGTATGAGTAACCTCTTTGGCCGCTCCGATGCAAACCGTAACTGGCGTTACGAAAACATTAATATCTCTTTGGGCATTGGTTATCCTTTCCAATGGTAATGATCTTATTCTGCTGCAGGGAAACCAGCTTTCACTTCTTTGATCCATTCCAATGTTTCAGGTAATGTTTTTGCCTGTTCTGTTGTAAACTCGCCAATGCGTGTTCGGCGCAAACTGCTGAGGTGAGCACCGCAACCCAATGCTTTTCCATAATCATGTCCAAGGCTGCGGATATATGTGCCGGTTGAGCATACAACCCTGAAATGCAAAACAGGTAATTCAATTTTGGTGATTTCAAATGCGGCAATATGCAAAGGTCTTGGTTCAAGCACTACATCCACTCCTTTTCTTGCCATTAAATAAACGGGTTTACCATCACGTTTAATGGCTGAGTGTGTGGGCGGCACCTGCATAATATCGCCAATAAATTGTTTGGTTGTTTCATGAATGAGTTCAGGCGTTACAAAAGAAAAATCTTTGTGTTGCTCAGGTTCGCTTTCCAGATCATACGTTGGTGTAACAGCGCCAATGGTAAATGTGCCGGTGTATTCTTTTTCACGGGCCTGGTATTCATTAATGCGTTTGGTAAATTTTCCGGTGCAGAGGATCAGTAAACCAGTTGCCAGCGGATCAAGCGTACCTGCATGCCCCACTTTTTTTATTTTGATGGTATTGCGCACTTTTGCCACCACATCATGCGATGTCCATTCCAATGGCTTATCAACCAGTATCACTTGTCCTTCAGTAAAAATTGTTTGTACTTCCTGTTTCATGTAGTGGACAAAGGTAGGGATGATGGGTGATGAATGATGAGTAACCAGTTGCCAAGGTTTCTGGTTTTTGGTTTTCAGTTTATGGTTCTTTGCATCCAGAACCTGGTACCCTTTGGATCTTGGTTTTTCTTTCTTGTGCCTTGTTCTTTCTTTTTATATCGCCTGTCTTGTCTTTATCTCAATGTATTTATTGATGGTATTAACCGTTACATTTTCCGGTGCAGACAGAATACTGAGGATGCCTGCATTCTGGAGTTCCTTTACAATGAGTTGTTTTTCGTGCATGTATTTACCGGCAATTGTTTTTACATACAGGTCTTCAATATCTTCCACCTCCTGCCCTGCAACCTGTTTCAGTTCTGTGT
>JAACZX010000003.1 GCA_009996555.1 Chitinophagaceae bacterium
GTGGCGGGGCCGATATTGGTCCGTTACGTCCGTTGGGTACAGTGCTGTCGGGTCTTCGTCCCGATTCACAACGTTACTTTGATCACCACCATGCTGCTAACGATACATTTGAAATGGTGAGCAAACGGGAACTGGAGTTAGGCGCAGTAAATATGGTGCTGCTGCTTTATGTGGTGGATCAGTACGGGTTATAAAAAAAGTTATTGAAAAGGTGAGTGAGCAATCACTCACCTTTTTTTTGTGCTTTTTGTTGCAGCAGTTTACCGACGTCTTCCTGTCGTTCACCGACTTTTTGTGCTGATTGCTCTATCATGCCTTGTCAACTGTTTGATGTGATGATAGTTTTGTTCTAAATTCATTCAAAATGACAAGTGATTGTATGAGATCAACAAATAAAACATCAAATGAAAAGTGGATCGGTCTTACGCTGTTGGGCGTAGGTGTACTTATTCTCCTTCGTAACCTTGATCTGCCTTTTCCGTCTATTATTTTTTCATGGCCCATGATCCTGATCGTTGTAGGTGTGGTGGTGGGGCTGAAAGAAAATTTTAAAGGCCCTTCATGGATGATCCTTTTAGGGCTGGGTGGATTTTTCCTGACCATGAAATTATTTCCCGACTGGAACCTCCGCAATTTTATTGCACCCGCCATTCTCATCGCCATTGGTCTTTCTTTTGTATTGAAAAGAAAAAACAATTTTATTGACGATACACAAACCACAAGCACAACGGCAAACAGCAGTATCAGTTCGCCTTATACTGAAACCTCATCTTCTTCTTCATCATCAACTGCTGAAGGCCCCGAAGACCTGCTTGATGTCGTGTCGATCTTTGGAGCTGTAAAAAAGAATGTGTATTCAAAAAATTTCAGAGGAGGAGAAACCGTATCCATTTTTGGCGGCTCTGAAATTAACCTGATGCATGCCGACTTTAACGGTACCATTAAACTTGAAATTGTGAATGTATTTGGCGGTACTACTTTGTTTATACCGGCACATTGGCAAATACAAAGTGAAGCAACAGCTATTTTTGGCGCCATTGAAGATAAACGCCAGCGCCCTGCAGGCATTACCACCGATAAAATACTGGTGATAGAAGGATTTGTGATGATGGGTGGAATCGATATTAAATCGCTTTGATAAAATAATCACCTTAACCATTACCTTATCTCATTTAAATGTTAACTGCAACCATGAAATGGTTTTTAGTAAAAATATTGTTCCGGATCGTGTGCGGCAATGGTAAACATGCTGCACAGTTTGACGAACAGTTACGACTGATCCATGCAACCGATGCATGCGATGCAATGGAAAAAGCAACTGCCATTGGCATACAGGAGCAGGAAAGTTTTTTTAATCAGCAACAACAGCCTGTAGCGTGGCAGCTGGTGGCAGTAACAGATATTTACCCGGTTAGTTGTGATATGGATGGCGCAGAAGTTTTTTCACGCATCAGTGAAGAGCAACACCCTGCCTTGTTCATTCATGCCATGCAACTGCGTTCTGCCGGTGCTGTAAACCGTTGTTATGCATTTGCTCAATACTAAATAAACAAGAGTGGCAGTATCTCCGTTTCGTTCACGTCAGTTCATGATTCCTTTCAGCATTTGCTGGTTTGCATGGATCAGCATGCAGCACCTGGCACTGTACACCATGGGCATGAATTGGTTTGAAGCATTAACGGACAGCCTGGTGAGTAACACATTACTCATTTATGTATCGATGTTGCTGTTCACCATCCTGCGTTTTTATCTGCCACGTACCAATACTGTTATCACTTTATTTATATGGATCATTTTATTAACAACAGGATGGTTCTTTGCTTCCGACATGATCCTGAACCTGATCTTTAATAAAGACTCGCATTATCAAACACTGCTTGCAAATACATGGCCCGTGCGCTTTGCTATTGGGTTTTTGATTAATGGCTGTGTGAGTCTTGTAGGTTATGCATATTTCAATTGGCAGGAACGTACAGATACTGAACAAAAGAAAAATGAAGCAGAAAAACTGAGTAAAGAAGCTGAGCTGTATAAACTACGCCAGCAGTTACAACCACATTTTTTATTCAATGCGCTGAACTCTATTAATGCACTCATTGGTTCACGCCCCGCTGAAGCAAGAGAGATGGTGCAACAGTTGTCGGATTTTTTACGCACTACATTACGTAAAGATGAACAGCAATGGATAAAACTGGAAGACGAAATTCAATCGCTGCAATTGTATCTTGATATAGAAAAAGTGAGGTTTGGCCACAGGTTACATACCCAGCTTGAAATGGAAAGCGGTGCGCTTGCCATGCAGCTGCCAGCATTGCTGCTACAGCCACTGGTGGAGAATGCCATTAAATTTGGCCTGTATGATACAACAGATGAATTACGTATTTACATGCTTGCAAAAACAATCAACGGACAGCTGGAGATAACAGTTGAAAACCCTTTTGATGCATCAACAGCGCAGGGGCAAAAAGGAACCGGCTTTGGATTGAGTTCTGTACAGCGGCGCTTGTACCTGATGTTTGGCCGAAACGATCTGCTGCAAACAACGGTAAAAGAAAATATCTTTAGCACAACTGTTATAATACCACAGCCAATTGCAACGAACAAATAACAAGTACGAAATACGAAGTTGGAAGTACGTGGAATGAAACAGATGTATAAGATTTGGTGCATATAATTGCAACAGCAAAACAGGTTTAAACGAAAATGCAATACAAAGTTTTAATTATTGATGATGAGCCACTGGCACGCAGTATGGTGCTGGAATATTTGCAGGATTTTCCACAGTTGCAGGTGCTGGAAGAATGTGGCAATGGATTTGAAGGTGTAAAAGCCATTCAGCAGCATACACCTGATCTTATTTTTCTTGATATACAAATGCCAAAGATCACCGGCTTTGAAATGCTGGAGTTACTGGAAGAACCGCCTGCAGTTATTTTCACCACAGCGTTTGATGAATATGCTGTGCAGGCGTTTGAACAAAATGCTGTAGACTATTTATTAAAACCGTTTTCGAAGCAGCGGTTTGCAAAAGCCATTCATAAATGGATGGAACAGGATCAAAGCAATACAACTCCCGTAACAGAACAGCTTTTAAAAGCAGCGGCACATCATCCGTTACAAAGCGACAGGATAGTGGTGAAGAACGGCAGCAAGATCAGCATCATACCTGTGCAGGATATTCACTACCTGGAGGCTGCAGATGATTATGTAAAAATTGTAACTGCTGCCGGAAGTTTTTTGAAAAAGCAAACAATGAGTTTTTTTGAAGATACATTGAATGCTTCTTCATTTGTCCGCACACACCGTTCATACATGGTACAGGTGCAACAGATCACCCGCATTGATCCGTATGAAAAAGAAAATCATGTAGCTGTGTTACGTTCCGGTATCAAAATTCCGGTGAGCCGTGCAGGCTATCCAAAGCTGAAAGCAATGTTGGGATTGTAACAGTGTCTGACGTCTCAAAGAGAGTGTCTGTCAAATCATACATAAAGAAAGTATAACAGGAAGATTAACTGTATCAACAATGCAACAATAAAGAAGGGTTTATTTCACATAAGGACTTTTCGTACTTCGAAAATCGTACCTCGTACTTCCTCTCACCATTCCTGTCCCATCCACACAGCACCACCAATACTATCACGCAAAGCACCGGTTTCTGTTGCAGACATATTGTTCTCTTCACGCCAGCGGAGCAATGCAAAGAATGCGGCATAGAACGCATTCGTATCTACATCAGCAGGTGCAGGTAATAAAGCAGATGCCAGTGAAAACACAGGGTCGCCTGTGCCATTCAATGCAAGATCGATCGAACGGAAATCACTCACCACATTTACACCTGTAATGGCAGCAACAGCAGCAGCATCGCCCAACGCATGACTGAGTTTTGTTGCCGGCGAATGGATGACTGTGTGCCCCATTAACCCGATCAACTGCACCTGGTAATCGAACTGATGTTCATCTATGAATTGTTTTACCTGTTGGCCAGCCCAATGGCCATAATCAACATGCAGTTGCAAATATGCAGCAGCGGCTGAGGTTGCAGCAGCCTCTAATCGTTCTTTCAGTTCGGTCGGGTAGGGAATGGAAGCTGTGTGTCTTATCTCCACATCCCATTTCTTTCCATTTACTTCAAAAGCAGCAAAAACAAGTTCAAGCGTTTGTTTACTGGCATCGCCTGCAACACCCAAGGCCCGGTAGATCATGATTCGATTAATTTTCAATGACAGAATTATTCTTCTGTCATAACTGTTCACAATTTTATCTGTTAGATTTGTAAAAATACGGCAGCCGGTTCAGGATTAATGAGCTACAAACGAAAAGCTTAAAAATGAATGTACCGGAACAGAAATTTACAACTCATGGTGATCAATTTAAGTGAACAGCATTCCCTGGTAAGCAACTGGGTGGCTGAGTTAAGGGATACCGAAATTCAAACCGACCGCATGCGTTTCCGCCGCAACCTGGAAAGGATCGGCGAAGTTGCAGCTTACGAGATCAGCAAACTGCTTCCCTGGGAAGAAAAAGAAATTACCACCCCGCTTGGCAGCTCTCCATCGAAAGTATTAAAGGCGCAACCCGTGCTTGCAACAATATTAAGGGCTGGTTTGCCGTTACATCAGGGATTGTTGAACTATTTCGACAGGGCAGATAATGCATTCATTTCGGCCTACCGGAAACACCACCGGGACGGAAGTTTTGAAATAAGCCTGGATTATGTGAGTTGCCCCAGTCTTGAAAACAGGGTAGTGATCATTGCCGATCCTATGCTGGCAACAGGCAGTTCTTTAGTAAAAACGGTACAATATCTCCGGGATGAAGGACAGCCGGTGGAGATGCACATTGTTTGCGCCATTGCCTGTACAGTGGGTATAGAATATGTACACCGCAACGAGCCAAATGTAAAGATCTGGTGCGGTGCCATTGATGATGAATTGACAGCGAAAGGTTATATTGTGCCCGGTTTAGGCGACGCTGGCGACCTGGCTTACGGAACAAAAGTGCAGATGTAATGCAGCGAAGCCACAACCAATGTACTCAACAGTATAAACTGAATAAGTAAAAAGAAAACCCAATAACAAAAACCAAAGCAGCATAAGATTGTTCACAACCGTCTTTGCTCCATAACCGCTCTCTAATGAGAAAACTTATACTACTTCCACTGTTACTGATCGTGTTGCAAACCTATGCGCAGGATCCTAATTTCTCACAATTCTTTGCTTCACCCTTAACACTCAATCCTGCATTAACAGGTAAGTTCAACGGGCTGGTGCGTGTGGCCGGTAATTACCGCAACCAGTGGCCCACGATCAATAATGCATTCCGCACAACAACATTATCAGCTGATTTTGGCATTCTTGGCAACAGGATTCCGGAGTTTGATCAGTTTGGTGTGGGTGTAATGGGTATGTATGATATTAATGGTGATGGTGTGATGAAAAACAGTTTCATCTCCGGTTCAGTAGCTTACCATAAAGGTATTGATGAAGATGGCCGCCACCAGATAGGCGTAGGTTTCAGCGGAACCTATGTTCAACGCAGGCTGGATGTAAATAAGCTTGATTTTCAGGATGAGCTGACAAGCCTTGGTTTTACCGGCAATACAGCTGAAATATTTGGAAGCTCAGGGTTTTTAAATATCAATTATGCCGATGTAAATGCAGGCTTTATTTACAATGGTGCAACCAACGATTATAATAATTTTTATATCGGCGCCTCCGTATATCATATCAACCGGCCGAAAGTAAGTTTCATGGGTGCAGAATATATTATGAACCCACGTGTTACTGTTCATGGCGGTGGTTATTTTCCTATTGCGGATGCCACTACGTTATTTGTAAGTGCTAATCACCAGCGCCAGGCAGGTGCCAGCGAAACCATTTTTGGGGCTGCACTTGGCTACACTGTTAATAGTGATTTCGATAGTCCTACGGATGTATACGCCGGTGCTTTTGTACGTTGGGGCGATGCCGTGATCCCTTATATCGGCCTTGAATTTGGCAACTACCGTTTTGGTGTTTCGTATGATGTAAACACATCACGACTTGCAGCAGCTTCACAAAGGAGAGGGGGTATGGAAGTATCACTTATCTGGACAAAAAAACATGTTGATCCAAACAAGAAAAAACTTAACTGTCCAAGGTTTTAATTGCACAGTTTAAATACAAAAGACAAAGCCCGCATGTTGCGGGCTTTGTCTTTTGTTCAGGCTTGTTACTTATCAATTTGTTTTGATGAGCTTCAGCTGTTTGCTGAGTTTGCCCTGTACTACTTTTACAAAGTAAGTGCCTGTTCTATAATTATCTCCAAACCTGATGTAGCTTCCGTTTCCGGTAACATGTGTTTCAAGTATGCGTCCGTAAAGATCGTACACAGTTACAGCTATCTTTTCTTCATTGTTTCCTGTAATGTACATGTTAAAGAAACTGCTGGTTGGGTTTGGCATTGGCTTCGCATCCAGTTTGCCTGCGGTAATAATAGCAGGTAATTCTTCTTCTCTTGTAACTGGTTTGCCGCCGGGTGATGCTACCACAACAGTGCTGTTAGCTCCAACCTTCATAACAGGTGCATCTGCATCACTTGCTCCGGGTTGATTATCGTAATACACTTCACCTGTGTTTTTGTTATAGATCTTCATCCTGATCTTGTCTTCTGTGTCATCCATAACAGTCATGATAAAGCTGATACCACTTTGTAAACCTGTAATGCGGCCGCTGCCTTTGATCTGGGCTTTTTTACCGCTGATTGAGAGGTATTCAAAATTCACAGCATTGTATTCAAAATCGCCCACCTTAAACACAAACTGTGTTTCGCCTTTTGGATTGGTTGATTTTTTGAAATAGTTAGCTGCAAATCCAAATGTGGCTTTACCCGTAGCTGCTGGATTGCTTTTTAACGCACCGGCAGGAGATTCATACCAGCCACCACCAAAAGTATGTCCGCCTTCAGGATCATAAATAACAATGATCTGTTCCTGATCAGCATTGGTGGTTGCATAAGAGTTAAATCCATTTTGATTAGTAATACTCATTTTTACTTTGTACACACCAGCGGTAGTAAACTTATAACTGCCACTCACCAATCCTTTTCTGCTGCCCGATGGTTCAGTTACTGAAGCTGCGGCTGCAGTGCTTTCATCCAATATCCATTTGGCGGTATGTTTATTACCCGGCACATCCCAAAAATCACCATTCATCGTAACCGTGCTGCCAATTTTAAATGGCTTGCCCGATGACGGACCCGTGATGTTGTGTACCACATACACTTTTGTACTGTCTGTTGTGCTGTTACCGCAATCATCTGTTGCTGTAATGTAGATGGTGTAAATGCGTCCATCACCATTGCCCGCACGTTCAGCACGAAGGCGTACAGTATGTGCATCATCACCCACCACTTCATAATCGATCGGTTCTGTATCACCATCGCCCAATCCATTGATGGGTTCGTTACTTACAATTGAAAGTTGTTTGGTGATATGAGCCAGGTCTGAACAATTATCAGCTACAGTATAGTTGATTTTAACCTGTACCATTTTATGGTTAGGAGGCCACAGGTAAGAAGGATCTGCACTGATGTTTGAAATAACAGGTGCAGTGGTGTCCTTAACAGTAATGGTTTGATTTTTCTCCGTTTTATTACCACAGTCGTCCTGCACTTTCCATGTACGTGTAATGATCACTTCACCCATACAACTGCCCGGCACTTCCAGATCGCTGTAAGTAACTGCAGGAGCTGGGTCGCAGTTATCTGCAGCATCTGTTACATTACCTGTTACCGATGGATCAGCATTGTGGTTGCAGTTATCATCTTTGTAAATGGTGATGTTTGCAGGAACTGTAAATGTTGGAGCTGTTACATCTTTGATGGTGATGGTTTGCAGTTTTGTTGTTTTGTTACCACAATCATCTTCCAGCGTCCATGTGCGTTCAATAATGGTTTCTCCAACGCATGAACCTTCTTTTATTACATCAACTGAAGTTGCATTCAATGTAGCATCACAATTATCTGCTTCATCGGTTACATCGCCTGTAACGCCAACTGCTGCATCATAATTACAATTGGCATCTTTTTCAATCGTAATATCAGCAGGTACTGTAAAGGTTGGTGCTGTGTTATCACCAATTGTAAAATTGGTATTGCTGATGTCGAAAAAGATATTACCAATTGCTTCCACTTTAATACGTGCTGTATTGCTGTAAGCACATGCAATTGTAACACCAGCCGATCCATCGTTTGCTGTACTTGCAACCAATGTGCTGAATGTTTGTCCGCCATCGGTTGATAAAGAGATCTTCACATTTGCAGCAAGTGCATCGCTGCCATTAACATCCCAAGTAACAGTATGTGTGCCGGGGCACCAGGTTACTGCACTGTTAGGAGAGGTAACAGTAAAAGGTCCGTACGCATCATCAATGGTTACAACCATATTATCACTGTTGGTTTGCCCGGCTCCGGGATGGTTATCTCTTACCGTTAAGCGGAAGTTGAGCGTGCGTGATACTGATGGAAGTTTTTCCCAGCGATTGGTATTACTGCCGTCGAGAATATTTTCAAGTATCGGCATAATGCGTATAGCAGAAGCAGATGGTGGTCTTGAACGGAACTCCGGACCAAACGTGTGAGTTGGGTTGGGCTCCCATGGAAAATCATCTTCATCTGTTACATTATCCATTTGCTCCCATGTGTAAGTAAGATTGTCTTCATCAACATCTGAACCACTTCCTGTTAATTGAAAAGGAGTTGATCTTGGAATGGTGTAACTGTTTCCTGCATCAGCTGCAGGTGCAGTATTACCTGCTGATTGTGTAGTGCCGCATGTAACAGTTGCAAGGTATGCTGTTACCTGCTGAATACTGATGGCATGAAAGTAATGATCCCTGATAGGCACCACATGAAATCCTTCTGAATCCGAATTGCCACCATAGCTCATAATGGTGCTGCCGCTGCCGGGTTCCATTTGTGCACCATGACCCTCGTCTTTATGTGTAAAGGTGTGATTGGCGCCAAACTGGTGACCAAACTCATGTGTTAACATAATTTCAGAATACACACCTGTTTCATCCCAATCGGTACGGCCGGTAAAGCCTCTTGCTTTTGTTGCATCATTACAAATACTTCCAATAGCTCCGGCATTGCCACCGCTGCCACTTGTTCTGCGGCGGATAAGATGACCCACATCAAAATTGTCTGATCCTATTTCATCGGTAATAACTGTTTGTGCTTCGGCATTAATTTCATCCGTTTCAGTAGCAGTAAACGGATCGGTATCCGGGTCAAGAAAAATAACATCTTCATTATTATTGATCATTACAATGCGTACGCCAAAGTCACGCTCAAGGTGTCCGTTCACAATAGTGATTTGTTCAACCTGCTCGGCAAGAACTTTTGCTATGCGTTCGGCATCATTTGCTTCTGTACCATCCAGACACCATTCTGAAAATTCGCCTTGTGCAGCAAAGGCCAAGCGAAACACACGCAGCTCGCCGGTGTTTGCATTGAGTGTACCAAAGCCGGATGTGGCAGCGGATACTTTTGATTTTAATCCTGTTGAAGAACTGCCAGTGGTTGTACATTCAAAGTCATCGATCTCGGGCAATGCCTGTTGCGAAACAATCATGTACAGGTTGTTGCCCCGTTCAAGTTTTTCGATATACACTGCAGGTTTTGTATTTGAAAGAATCACGGCATTAAACCCTTGTGGTGTAAACGAAAAACGAATAGTTGTACCTGCATCTTTTGTACTGTAACCAAGGTAAGAACGTATGCGGCTGTGTTTACTTTGAAGACCAGCCTGCATTACAGATGCTTCAACAACCCTGAACTGAATAAGATTACCTTCTTCATCGGGCACGGTTAACAGAAAACCCGAACGTTTTGCAGCAACAGATTTTTCCGAAGGTGCATTGCGTAACTGTGCCTCCATTGCATTTTCCTGCAGGCGGAATACAAGAAATTTTGAAGGACGTTTTGATTTTGTAAAAGCTGCTTTGCGTAGCGATGCTTCACTGTCCCTGCTCCAGGGATTTTGTTGTGCGGCAGCAACAAAGGCAAACAGAACTACTGCCCACACAAGTAGAAATTTTCTCATAATGGTTGTTTTAGATTAGAAATACAGGCAACCACTTTTTTGTAAAAGGGTTGCCATTTAAAAAGAAAATTGATTTCGATAGAGGGGACCTGGTACTTCACAAAGCATTGGATAAATTTTGCGTTCGATCAACGGCATAGCAATTCCTGTTGTGTTGATCGTAACACAAAACAATTCCTGATTTCAACTCGTAGTAAGATGGTTTACTGTACTGAACCTGGGCGAAGAAATGTTTGCAGATTATCTCCGGAGCATGAATGATAAAGTTTACTCTTAATCTGAAACAGGAGTTAAAAGTATAAAATCCAAAACAGGATGCAAGTTTTTTTAATGTTATTTTAAGGCTATCACCCAAAAGTGGTATATGGCCATTCGCATCAGCAATAATAAGTGTGAAGAATGATTTTAAACAGAGAGCTTACGTTCGAGATATTCTTTAAGCTGCATTTGTCCCAGCCTTGGTGCAATTGTATCATGTTGTATCACTTCAACAAAGAATGCCATTTTATCAAACAGGTTTCGGTTAATTAATTTCACAAGCGGAAGCATTCCTTTTACCATACCAAGCGGAATGGTTCTTATTTTTTTACCGGGGTTTACAGCTTCCTGTATCATTTCATTGATCTGTTTACGGCTGAGTATTTCCGGTCCGCCTATTTCAATGTTGCTTTTATTTTCATGAATGGCATTGATGCATGCAATGGCAACATCAGCTTCATCAACAGGGTTCGTCAGCTTATCGCCTTTTCCAATATGTACAAGTCTTCCTTTTTTTGCAAGATCGATCAGATCAAGAAATGCGCTGAAGAGGGCAGGAGGTTTAATGATGGCATAATCAAGATCAGTACGAATGAGGCGTTCGGCAAACTGTTGATGCGCATGAAAATAGGTGAGCTGCGGATAACGTTCGGCATGGCAGGCAGAGATATAAATGAATTTCTTTACACCGGCTTTTACTGCTTCCGTAAGAATAGTAGTATTGGCCGTAAGATCAATATCCATAAAACCGGGCTTACTGTTGTCGTTAATAGAAACAGATTTTCCTAATGCAGAAATCACCACATCAAACCCCTTGCAAATATTTACAAGCGATGAAGCATCGGTTACGTCTGCCACAATGGTATTGCAGCTGATTGTTTGCTTCAATGCGTTTTCCTTTGCTGCATTGCGCACAACTGCGGTTACAGCATAACCACGCTTCACTGCTTCTGTGGCAATTGCTTTTCCTAAATGACCGGTGGCACCAAAGAGGATAATATTCATAAGATGCTATTCAAAAAATCATTCTCTCATCCAGAGAATAATGATTGTTATTAACAGAATTGCAAGGCTTAGTAACGCCAGCGAACGAATAGCTGCTTTTTGTTTTATCCATTGAACAATGCTTAAAATAAACAGCACGGCAAAAAGAAATAACATAAAGAGAGCCATAAGCTCATACAATGCTGCAGCTGCTTTCCATTGATAAACATCTACCCATTGAACAACAAGCCAGAAGCAGGCATTGAACAGCGATAGAAAAAGAACAATGCGTTGTGTTTTGATACTGCTTATATCCATACACAATGGTTTTGAAATTGGGTACTTAAATATAAGCTTATTTCCAGCTCACTGTCTGCACCTGAATGATAAATGGCATTGATGCAGACAGAAAGAAACAACCCCGACGTTACAGCCGGGGTTTGTTTCATAGTACAGATGTTTTCGACGGATGAACAACGGACCTTATTTGGTATTTAATTGTTGAATCAAAGCAAGCAATTGGGCTTCGGTTACTTCGGTAAGATTAAATGTTACACCATAATATGTTTTACCACTTGCAGGCGCTCCTACTGTTACATCCTGCATCTCTGCATAAATTTTATTGTCTTTAAACGTGATAGCGAGGAATGTACCTTCAATACCAATGGGGAAACTGTTCTGGTAACTTAACAAACCTTCTTTACCTGCAGGTGCATTTACGATCTTGTTATACAATTTCACCAAAGTGTTTTGTTGTTTCACTTTAAAGAAGAGCATGCTTGGTTCACCACCCATATAACTGGTACTTGTTGCAGGGTTCCATTGGTTGCTGAAATAACCAAGTACTGTTGTCTTCGGACGTGGATCACCCATCAACGCATCGCAGTTACGCCATACACCAAGACTATCAAGATTAAAAGTTGAAGTGCCGTTGTTATTGTTTACTGCAAAGTCGCCGTTTTGTACCCAGTTTACACCACGTGGCAGATAACCTGTTTGCGAAAGTGTTACCGGAATATTTTCATGATCATTACCATTGATAGTATAAGTAACTGCACTATCGCCACGCCACATTGGTACTTCACGCAAGAATTGTCCGTTAGCTCCTGCTTTTGGTGCAGCTGGTACTACTACTTGTGCAGGAGCGTTGAGTTGTAATTCGTCTGCACCCTGGTTTGCTTTTACCGTCATCTCACCATAAGAGATCAGCATTTGTCCACCGGCTTCAGTTGGTCTGTTGGCCAATAACATATCTGCTGCCTGGTACATATCTTTTACCTGTACGGTAACACTGCCTGTTACAATTTGTCCGTTTGCTTTTTTGAAAGCGTTTGCAGGGAAATTGATCTTTGTACCCTTGCTGGTAATGAAGTTGCCGCCCGTTGTTGCATCGATGGTAAATGCTTCATACCTGGGTGCATTGGCATCGAAGAAAGTTTTTACTTTTTGTTCGAACACATGCGGCTGCACATACGTGTCTTTATTTTTCTTACAAGCAGTAAAACTGATGGCTGCTGCGATTGCTACGGTTGAAAGGATTGACTGTTTCATAATAAGAAGTTTAATTGTTTTTGTTTGTTGTTTGGAAGTATATCCGCAGCAGTAAAAGATTGTTACCCTGTTTGGGGAAGAATTTTTTAGAATTTTTCTAAGTCGCTGATTTTGAATAAATAGCAGCGGGTAGTTATTTTGAATTGGGGCCACAAAGGCACGAAGACTTAAAGCAGCACAAAGAAGAATAGAAAGAACAAATGAGCTGCGTTACAGGCTGTACAAAGATTGCCGTAAAAATAGCGGGTCGCTTTGCTATGGATTTGTAATTGCATGCTAAAGGAACGTTTTCTTCTTTGTGTTCCTTTGTGCACTTAGCGACTTCGTGGCCAAAGATCAGTGAGTACGACTGCGCAAAAAGTAATAACCAACCGGCAGTACTAAAAGAAGCAACAACCAATACCAATTGAATGAAGATGTTTGTAATTGCAGCTGTTGATCAACACCCATATAGCAAAACCCACTCCACAACAATGGATTTTTTTGAGCAAGACTTGTTGCGTTTTGCAGGTATTGTTTTCTTGCATCCTGTAATGCAGTAACAGGTGAATGTTGTTTTTGTAACGAAGTATAAAATGACTGAACAAATAATGGTGCAACAGCATCATCTACCGGCCAACGACTTGCAACCACTCCTTTTACCCCTTTGCTGATGAATGCACGACCAATACTTGCAACGCCTTCCCCATCCTGTATTTTTCCTGCGGCTGTTTCGCAAGCTGTAAGCACAACCAACGGTGCAGCTGTAACCACATACTGCAACTGCCCGAGATAAAATTTTTGTTTCAGTACAAGAAAAGGCTGTTGTGAGCTGTCGGCAACCGCATGTGCAGCTATATGCAACACTGCTCCCGATTGCATGGATGCAACAAATGCATTCGCATCAGTTGTTGTGGCTTCGTAAGTTGTTGTGTTGAGTTTTTTGCGCAACTGTTTTGCTTCAACAATTGAGTTGGGCAAAGCAGCAAATCCATTCTGCTGCTGATTGAATGTATAAACGGTGACCGGTATTTTTTCTGTTGACTGCTTTGCTTCCCGTACATATTGCAGAAACGAGTACACATAACTTACTGCGGTTTGTTCTGCAAAGAACTGTTGCTTACCCTGTCCGGCTTCGCCATCCAGGCGGGCATCAATACTTAAAGCTTCGAAAGGAAGATTGTGCAGCCACCCATCAGCTGATACGATGAGCGATTTGTTTTTCAGTTCAAATGGGAGCAAGTGCTCACGTACTTCATTTGATAACTGAAAATAACCAGCCGGGTTATTATTGTAAGCAGCTGATGTTGGAGAGAAATAATTTTGCATCAAAGAATCTGCTTCCTGTTTTGCAGAAGCCGGCAATTGTTTACAGTAAATCGCTCCTGCTGTAGCATGTAATAAATAAACCTGTTCATTTGCGATTGCAAAGCTGATGAAGTCTGCTTTCGCTGTTATTTTTTTTAATTTAAGTTGAAACTGCTCGAAAGAAGGTTGCTCCAGCAATTGTGCAAAACGGTTTTCCTGCAAGCCGAGTTGTAATTCCTGCTTGCGAATACGTTCACTGATGATCGTTTTCTTTGCCGCATCATTTGTTTCGGCCAATAACAAATAATCGTTGCGCAACTCTGCAAACAACTGCTGCTGCAATAAATCGGTACTGTCGGCCTGCCATTGCTTACTTCTGCTTTGCTCGTTCAACAACTTGCGACCTTTTGATAATTCAACAAGCCATAATAGCTGCTGCAACAATTCCTGCTTACCCGTTCGTTTGTATTGCTCTTCAAAAAACACAATCGCCTCTTCGCTGAAACTGTTGATATTTCTGCTTTGCAAACTATTGGAAGAAGTTGTGATCAATTGATTGCAGTAATAGTCATTGGCAACAGCAAGTTGATAATAATGTATGGCACTATCGGGTTGCTGCTTTGTAAACGATTTTGCCAAACCGGCGTACAAAGCAGTTACGGTATGATCGGGATAATAAACACTGTTGCTTATGTCGAAGAAATGCAGTCCTGCGTTGAAATTATAAATACTGCTGTCAACTTGTTGCAACTGATAAAACAGATTCCCTTTTTCTACTTTCAGTTTTGCTTTATCTCTTTGCCTGCTGTCGGGATAAGTTTGTTCAAGTATCTTTTCTGCATTTTGCAATTTTTGCAAAGCTTTGTTCCATTGTTTCTGATCGTAAAGGAGTTTAGCAGAGAGCTGTAAGGCACTCACCATCCACGAAGCATCTGCATCAACTGCATCAGCCGAACGAAAGAATGCCAATGCTTTTTCATTGTAATAAAATGCATTATCGTTTTGCTTTGTTGCATAAAAAGCATCCGCTTTTACGTTGTACAATAAACCGGTTACTGTTGGTTGCTCCGTTATAAACTGCAGGCCTTTGTTGCAGCTTATTTGTGTTGCCTCATAATCTCCCAACCAGTAATATGTAATCGCTTTGTTACTGTAAAGCGACGGAAGCAAATTATATTTCTGTTCTGCTGTTGCCCGTTCAATCGCCGATTGTTGCAGGCCAATTGCTTTATCATAATCACCCAAACGAACATAGTTATTGCCAAGGGGCTTAATGATAAATTCTTCCGCTTCATACAATACTTTCTGTTGCTGCTGGTAATTCAATCCTTTTTCATACCAACGTGTGCTGGCCTGTATTTGTCCTTGCTGTAATAAATGATAAGCGATGTTGAGTACAAAATCGAGATAAGCAGTTTGTTCTTCTTTCAGCTTTGGTCTGCGCCACAAGGTTTGTTCTAACGAATCGGCTTTGTTAGAAAGATAGAACGGCTGTTCATCAGTGAGATCATATAGCTTCTCCAAATAAGACTGCAACTGATCTTTTGGTTGATAGACTTCATTCCACTTTGCTTTTTGCTGCGGCTGATCATCACCCGAAAAAAATAACAACAGGAATGCAATGCTGCTGAAGGGCAGCACTCGACGAAGGAAAGATTGATATGCATTTGTTACAGTCGCCAGGATGCATAAAAATAGAGATAAGATCTGTTTGTTCCGCCATAATAAAAACGGGTACCTATTTGCGGACCAAGACGGACCTTTCCAAACTGCACATCAACAAACGGAAGAAACTGTGCATTGGAGAAAGTTTTGATCGAATTGTTTTTTGTAAGGTCGTAAGGGAAGTTCGCCTGTCCGTTGAAATTGCTCAGCAAATACGTGCGGCTTGTATCAACCGAACCTGCAAAGTCGGCATCTACACGCACACCTGCACCGGCCGACAAAAGATCGTTGAAATTATACCGCAGATGCAGGGGCACTAAACCAATGCGTGTAATACTCGATTTTAATTGCTCCCTGTAACCACGGTAATCATAATTCTTTCCATCGATCACCACTACACCCTGCGTTTGAAACGTTTGCTGTGCAGTTTTTGTCTGGTAATATTTACCGAATAACTCAAACTGGAAATAAGGTTTGTACGGTGCAAGTCGTGCAATACCCACGCCCACATTCACGCCATCACTTAAACCATTTGCACCAAGGTTCATTTCATAACCGGCCATTACAATTGGTGATAAGGCAGGTTTAAATTTTCCCGTAGCGAAGTTGGTGATCACCGGTTCGTTCTTATCAAAATAAATAGCAGTTCTTCCTTTGAACGGAAGATTATCCAGTTTCTTTTTTGTTTTTACATCAAACTCTACAAAACCTTTGGTACTGTCTTTATCATTCACGCCTTTCTGATTGGTGCCCGGCAGATAAATGCCGTTGAAGATAAATGCAGCGCTGTCCTTGTTTGTAACTAATTCCCAGCAACCGGTTCTTGTGGGCACACTATCGCAGGACAAACAATAAGGCGACATATCTCTAATGCTGATCGTTTGCGGATCCATGGCCGATGGCAGTGTAATAGCCAGTTTTATTTTTCTTGCAGGACCTTCACCATCGTTCTGGAAACGTATTTTATAACTGAGCGATTTACTTTTCTTGAGCGTGCGGTAATTCAATCGCCCCTGTTTTAAATTCATTTTGTTGGGATCATGCGATGTAACAACAGGAATGTTCAACTGATGCATGTACACGCCACCTGTATCGGGCACAAACAAACCCGTAATGATGATCGTTGCATTTGTGTCTTTGATCAAACCTGGTGTAACATATAAATTGGTGAACATAAACTGTGCATCGGTTGTTGCCTGCTTAATATCTACTGCAAATACATTGCTGTAACTTTTCAATGTATTCATCAAGAACGTTTTGCTTTCTACGCCGCTGAACTTTTTCTCCTCTTTAAAATGCGATGCCGGGCTACCACTGCTTGTCAACAACATATTGTCAAACGGACGAACAGATGCAATTGCATTTTTATCGTTGATCAATGCAGCTTCGTTGTACAAACGAAAACCGGCTGTATCAAAACTGTTTTGTCCGAATTGCTTTTCATTGATGAAGAGATACACTTTACCATTCACTGCCACATCATTTTTCCAGCCTGCCATCAACACCATCGTATCGCCGGGCTTGGCCATGCAGTTATACTTCAGCTCAAAAAAACCATTTGCTTTAAAGAAGTTTTGTTCTGCAGGCGTTACTGCTGCGAGGTAGGTTTTGTTCACCTGTTTTACAGCTACCTTCTTCGGTTTGCGGCCGGGCTTCTTGCCATCATCATAATTATTAACAGCATATAACACGGCTTCGTAATCGCCTTCCTTTGCATACACATGTTCCGGATTTTCTTCGTTGCTGAAATGACCATCACCAAAATCCCACAAATAAGTATAGAAAGGTTTAGGAGCGCCGGGTATTTGTGTCAATGGCGGAAGACTTGCTTTAAACGTAACCTTGTTTTCTTTCTGTTGCACCACAACTGAGGAATCGGTTTGCGCCGAAGCAGCAAAGCAAGCCAGCAGGAGAATACTATGAATGATTATTTTTTTCATGATGATTCAGGTGTATATCAATAAGGCCGGCCAACTGTTACCCTAAATATAAAAATCTTATTTTTAACCCACTACTAAACCATTGCCTTTGCACGCCGATCAGAAATATATCACTGCTTTGCTTGAACACGATCAACGAACGATCAGTGAAATTTACCAACGCTTTGCACCCAATATGAAGGCTTACCTGCTTTCACGTGGTTGCAGTGAAGAGGATGCAGGTGATGTGTTCCAGGAAGCACTCATTGATATTTATAAGCTGGCGAACGACAAACAGTTTGTGCTAACCTGTCCGTTTGAAGCGTTTCTTTTACTGCTCTGCAAACGTAAGTTCATCAACAAAACGAAAAAAACTTCGCTTACCGTGGTAACAAATGGCGAAGAAGATGCATATACCCATATACCGGACGATGCTAATGCAGGTGCCGCCGAACATGCAGCGCAGGTTGAAAAAGAACAATTGGTCATGCTTGTACTGGATGAAATGGGCAACTGCAAAGAAGTGATTTTAAAAAGTCTGCTGAAAAAGCCGCAGGAAGAAATTGCTGAAGAACTGGGTATGACTTATGCCTATTACCGCAAACGAAAAAGTAATTGCATGGGTGAACTGGCAGAACTGGTACGCAACAAACCACAATTTAAAGAACTGATGTCATGACCTACACGTACTCCGATATTGATGCTTACCTCAACGGCGAACTGACTGCTGAAGAACAGCAGCAGTTTGAACAGGAACTCCGCAGCAACCAACAACTGCAGGAGCAGGTGAATGCCTATCGTTTACTCAACAGTACAGTAGGAAAACATCAGCAGGCCGAACAAACATTACCACAACTGAAACAAATACTTGGTCCGCTTACACATCACTACTTCAAAAAAGAAAAGGCGAAAGTGTTTACGATGAAGCGAACGATGTATATGCTGGCAGCAGCAGCATCAATCGTGTTGATCTTATTGGTTGCATTGCCGGGCACATCACCTGATGATTATTCGTTTGATGCCATGCCGGGTGCCATTGTACGTGGTGCTGAAGATGATAAAGCAAAAGCAGCACAGCTGTTCAACAACGAACAATATGCAGATGCAGCAAAAGCTTTTCAGCAATTAAAAACAACTTTTCCAGCTGATGCGGCTGTTGATTTTTATCTCGGCCTCAGTCTGCTGAAAACAGAACAATATGCTGATGCATTGCCTTTGTTTGAAACATTAGCCAACGGCACATCTGTGTATGCAGAAGATGCGAACTTCTTTGCAGCGTTAACTGCATATCATTTAAAGCAAAACGAGAAAGCAAAACAATATGCGGAGAAGGTGAAAGAAGAAAGCAGGTATTGGAAGAATGCGAAGGCAATAAAGAAGAAGGTGAAGTAACTTACTTTGTGGATTTTTTAGATAGCTGAATCTTCATTACAAACTTTTCAAATGCGTATTTTCTTAACCCTTTTTATTTTGCTTTTGTCAAGTACAGCTTATTGTTGTTCATGCATACCCCTTGGAGAAATTGATGATGAGCAGTACAATGAATACGATGCGATTTTTTCCGGCAAAGTTGTATCAATAAAGAAGAAGCAATGGACGAAGGAAATTACTTTTGAAATTCAAAGACGATTTAAAGGCATTCAGAAACTTTCCCAAATCACAATCACAACTTCAGCTCAGGAAGGTACATGTGGAATCTCTCCAAAAGTCGGTGAGCGGTGGCTGATATTTGCATACAGGGAGAAAGAAAGGTTTCAAACTAGCCTTTGTACAAGAACAAAAAGTATGAACAAGAAAGCATGGGACTATAACAAAGACGAATTGCAGAAAGATATCGAGTTCTTAAATCGAAAAATAAGAGGATTGTTCTAATAAGTCTTTCATTTTATTGCTATGCGCAAATTCGGCGTTTTCACTTCATTCATCTTTATTGCCATAATCATTGCAGGCATCTACGGCATCCTTCACGATCAAATAACATACTCCATCTCTCCCGAATATTTTACAAAATTCAAATACAGGCAATTTGGATTTGAACCGGAATGGTTTGGCGGCCATCGTGCAACGGTTGCTGCAATTGGTTTTCTCGCCACCTGGTGGATGGGTTTGTTTATCGGTATTCTTCTTGGCTTGCTTTCATTGATTTTTTCTACACATACAACTATGCTTTCTACATTACGAAAAGCCGTTTTTCTTGTATTAGCAATAACAGTTATTGCAGGAGTTGCAGGCTTTTTATATGGCAAGTTTTATTTAGCAGAAAAAGCAGTAAGCTGGTGGCTTCCCGAAAACTTATTAAACAGAGATGCGTTCATCATTGTTGGTTCAATACATAATTTCAGTTATGCAGGTGGTTTGGTTGCAGTGTGTATAGCTGCTGTTTATATTTTTAAAACATACAAGGTTGTAAAAGCTAAACAAAACACTCTCTGCTCAGAAAAAAGTGTTCTGTAATTTATTTTATTGATCTTTTAGCGAACCATTTTTTTTATTTGCTGTTACTTCTCACACAAATCCATTACAACAACCTTCTGCAGTATCCCCGAAAAACCAATCATTCA
>JAACZX010000240.1 GCA_009996555.1 Chitinophagaceae bacterium
ATGTTTGGGCCTTTCGGTTTATCGTACACGTTAGTGGATATGACCAACCATGCTGCTATTGAACAGGCAATACAGCCAAACACTATATTGATATGGATGGAAACACCATCGAACCCATCCTTGAAAATAACCGACATAGCAGCTGTTGTTGCCATTGCAAAAAAACACAACTGTTTTACTGTGGCCGATAATACATGGGCCAGTCCATTTTATACAAGACCAACTGAATTGGGTGTTGATATTTCACTTCACTCTACCACAAAATATTTAGGCGGTCACAGTGATATTCTCGGCGGCGCATTGATCTTTAAAGAAACAAATGAACGTTACGAACGCATCCGCTCCTTTCAAAAACTGGGCGGTGCAGTTCCTTCACCTTATGACTGCTGGCTGCTTTGCAGAAGCCTCGCCACGTTTGTTGCACGCATGCCCATTCACTCGAACAATGCCATGCAGCTCGCAACGTATCTTGAAACACATCCCAAGATCGAACGTGTGTTATATCCCGGCTTAGCATCGCATCCGCAACATGCCGTAGCCGCAAAACAAATGCAGAATGGTTTTGGCGGCATGTTATCGATTCTTGTAAAAGGTGATCGTTCAACTGCATTAAAACTTGCAGACAAACTGCAGTTGTTTACACATGCAACAAGTCTTGGAGGTGTAGAAAGTTTAATTGAACATCGCAAATCAATTGAGGGCGATCTTTCACCAACTGCTGATAATCTTTTACGCATTTCAGTGGGCCTTGAAGATGTGAAAGATCTGATAGCAGACGTTGAACAGGCATTACAATCCTTATAATATCGTCTGACGGTCGTTGACCGTACCGACGAAAATCAAAACATCGCACCATGAGAAAAATCATGTTCCTTCTTGTTGCTGTTGCAGCAATACAAACAACACATGCCCAAACAACCGACAAGCGTTTAGCTGGCATTGATACATTCATCAATCGTATTTTAAAAGAATGGAGTGCAGCCGGTGTCACAGTTGCCATAGTTGAAAAAAACAAAGTGATCCTTGCAAAAGGCTTTGGTTACAAAGACTATGAAAATAAAATTCCAGTTACAGAAAACACATTGTTTGCAATAGGCAGTTGTACCAAAGCATTTACTTCCTCACTGCTGGCCTTCCCAATGAAAGATGGCAAACTTGATTTAGATAAACCTGTGAACCAATATCTGCCGGAATTGCGTTTTATTGACGATGAGTTAACCAACAACATTACTGCAAGGGATATGATGAGTCACCGTACCGGATTACCAAGACATGATCTTGCATGGTATGGTTCTACTACAAAAAGAGACAGCCTTCTTTACAATATTCGCTTTTTTGAAAAGACTGCACCACTCAGAAGGTTGTGGCAATACAACAATTTCATGTTTTTAACACAAGGCGTGCTTGCCGAAAAACTAAGCGGCAAAAGTTGGGAAGCATTGATCAAAGAACAATTATTTACACCATTAGGCATGAACGCCTCCAACACATCTATGAATGATCATGTAAAAGCACCTGATTATTCATTTGGTTACAATGAAAAAGATGGTGTGCTCAAGCGAATGAAATTTATGAATCTTGATGCAATTGGCCCGGCAGGTTCTATCAACTCTAATGCAAAAGACATGGCCAACTGGGTAATGATGTGGGTGAATGGCGGCAGGTTCAATGGCAAAGAAATTCTACCTGCAATGTATTATAATCAAGCCATCAGTTCGCAAATGGTCATCAGCGGTGGCCTTCCCAGCAAAGAACAACCAGATGTATTTTTCAGCAATTACGGCTTTGCATGGTTTCTTGCAAACTATCGTGGTCACTATCGTGTGGAGCATGGTGGTAACATTGATGGATTCAGCAGCAGCGTTTCATTTTTTCCAACAGATAGTATCGGCATTTTTATTTCAGTAAATCAAAACGGATCGCCTGTTCCCGGCATCATCCGCAATACAATTACCGATCGTTTACTTGGTTTGAAATATAAAGACTGGCACCGCACACAAAAAGATGCTGTTGAAAAAGCAAAAGCAGCGGCAAAAGAAAAACTGAAAGCCGACAGCACACAACGCAAACCTGGCACAAGACCTACACATGCCATTACCGATTATACAGGAATATTTACAAATGAAAGCTACGGCACAATCACTATTGAACAGCAGAAAGATTCAATGATTGCAAAATTCAACGCACTTACGTTTAAAGTGAAGCACTATCATTATAACTACTTCAACTTTATTCCTGTTGCAGATGGTGTTGATGCAGATGCAGATGAAGATGATGCGATGAAAGGGCTGTTCAATATTAATATCAAAGGAGAAATTGAATCAATTTCCCTGCCTTTGCAAACCGGTGTAAAAGATATTGAGTTCAGAAAGAAAACAGAAACAATTGATGTAAGCAAGGCTGATCTGGAGAAATATGTTGGCGAATATGAACTACCAGGGCCAACAATTGTAAAAGCATATTTGAAGGGTGAAAAAACGTTAATGGTATTAGTACCCGGCCAGCCTGACTATGAAATGCTTCCTGTTAAACCGGACTTGTTTAATTTTAAAGTCATCAGTGGTTACAGTGTTCGTTTTGAAAAGAATGCAGCAGGAGAAGTAACAGCACTTTACTTTATTCAACCAAACGGAACATTTAAAGCAACAAGAAAAAAATAAACTTCGTCGGTGCGGATGAAGACCGTAAGACGTAAATCAAAAAAAGTATGAGTGTTATTATCAGAAGAGCAAGGCAGGAAGATTGTTCAAGATTACTGGAACTGGTGAATGAGCTGGCGTTGTACGAAAAAGCGCCGCAGGAAGTAACTGTTACATTGGAACATTTTATTGACAGTGGATTTGGCAACAACCCTGTGTGGTGGGCATTTGTGGCAGAAGAAAACAATGTTGTACTTGGCTTTGCACTTTATTACATCCGCTACTCCACATGGAAAGGACAGCGGATGTACTTAGAAGATATTCTTGTAACCGAAAAAGCAAGAGGAAAAGGTATTGGCAAATTGTTATTTGACCAATTGATCGTTGAAGCAAAGGAAAAAAAGTTCAGCGGAATTGTATGGCAGGTATTGGAATGGAATGAGCCGGCAATAAATTTCTACAAAAAGTATAAGGCAAATTTTGATCCTGAGTGGATTAATTGCAGTATTGCAATGTAGCTGATAGCTTTTAGTCATTAGCTGCAAGCCTTTTACTCCCAGCTAATGACTTGAGGCTTTCTTAATTCACCCCTTCAACAATCATTTCTTTGTTGATCTTTTGTACTAATCCCTGCAATACCTTACCGGGACCAACTTCTGTAAATTTGCTTGCACCATCTGCAATCATTGATTGTACACTTTGCGTCCAACGTACAGCACCTGTTAACTGATCAATTAAATTTTGTTTGATCTCATCTTTATCCAGTACTGCTTTTGCTACCACATTTTGATAGATGGCGCATTGTGGTGCATAAAAGTTTGTGCTTTCAATTTTTGCTTTCAACTCTTCACGTGCAGGCTCCATTAACGGACTGTGAAATGCACCGCCTACAGGCAACACTAAGGCACGTTTTGCACCTGCAGCTTTCATACGTTCGCAGGCAATATCAATTCCTTTTAATGATCCGCTGATCACTAACTGGCCGGGGCAGTTATAATTGGCAGGCACAACCACTTCACCTGTTTCTTCCTGCACCTGTTTACAGATTTCTTCCACTTTTTCGTCGGCAAGAGCAAGCACTGCTGCCATTGTTGATGGGTTCAACTCACAGGCTTTTTGCATGGCTGTTGCCCGCACGCTCACTAACTGCAATGCATCTTCAAAACTCAACACACCATTTGCAACCAATGCACTGAACTCTCCTAATGAATGCCCCGCCACCATATCAGGCTTTGCAGATTCAATTGTTTTATACGCAACAACTGAATGCAAAAAAACTGCTGGTTGTGTTACGTTGGTCTGTTTCAGGTCTTCATCAGTTCCTGTAAACATGATATCGGAAATGCGGAATCCTAAAATTTCATTTGCAGATTCAAACAACCGCTGGGCCGACACTCCTGCCTCATATAAATTC
>JAACZX010000615.1 GCA_009996555.1 Chitinophagaceae bacterium
CTGATTTAATTCAAATTGGAATAAGCGTTGTTTGGGGTGGCCCTGGTACTGGTTCTCAACCTCCGGTTCTTGGTCCATGGATATTATCTGACAACTTTACTGGTGCAGGAGTTTTGCCTGTTGCGTTAGATTACTTTAAGGCAGAACAAAAGCAACCCTATATAATAAGACTTGAATGGGCGACCATCCAGGAATTTAATAATTCTGAATTTATTGTTGAACAAAGTGTTGATCAAAAACAGTGGAAATCTATTGGCTCGATTCAATCCGGAGGAAATGGAACAGAACGAAGAGTTTATCAGATGATGGACAAAAACCCTGCTTCAGGAAATAACTATTATCGTCTGAAACAAATAGATCTTGACGGCAAAACAAACTATTCGGAAATTGTACGGGTTACTAACAATGTATTAAAAAACATCAGCATCTTCCCTAACCCGGTTAATTCTTCAACCCGCATTTATTCAAAAGAACCGTTTAAAGCAGGCCAGGTTCTACAAATCACAAATGCAACCGGTACAAGAATAAAAACAATAAACGCTGCTGCAGGCAATTCGATTCAACTTGATCTGTCGGGTTATTCGGCGGGTTTGTACCTGGTACAATTAATTGAAAATGGAAAAGTGATCGAGAATCTGCAGGTTGTTAAACAGTAAAGCTTACATCCATATAGAAAGGTAGCTGCTGAAAAGCAGCTATTTTTTTTCCTGGCATAATTCAATTAATACGCCGTTTGTTGATTTTGGATGAAGAAAGCAAACAAGCTTATTATCAGCACCTTGTTTGGGTGTTTCGTTTAATAAAACAAAACCCTCATTTTGAAGTCGCCGCATCTCAGCTTCTATATCATCCACATCAAAGGCAATATGATGGATACCCTCTCCTTTCCGATCAATAAATTTTGCGATGACACCTTCCGGATCAACACTTTCCAGCAATTCAATTTTGGTTTCACCTTTCTTAAAAAAAGCGGTGTTTACTAATTCGCTTTCAACCATCTCCGTTTTATAACAAGCAATATCAAGCAGCTTTTCAAACAAAGGAACTGACACTGAAATATCTTTAACTGCAATACCGATATGTTCTACTTTTCTCATTGAAATAAGATTTAACTCGCAGCAATTTACAACCCTCTTTCTTTAATTAACAATCGTTCTCCAGCCCTCTTTTACAATTTGCCTAATTTTGCAGACAAGACGGCAGAGAAAGAATATTGGTCCGTCAATTGCACAATTCTAAAAAAAGAACCGATGATTTTTGTAACCGATAAAGCGAAGGAAAAAGTGGCGAGCCTCATGGAGCAGGCGCATGTAGCAACTGACAACAACTATTTTTTACGGGTAAGCGTTGTGGGCGGCGGCTGCAGCGGGCTTAGTTATAAGCTTGACTTCGACAATGAATCAAAACCTAATGACCAGGTTTTTGAAGATAACGGAGTAAAAGTGGTAACAGACATGAAAAGCTTCCTGTATCTCTACAATACAACGCTTGATTTTAGTGACGGTCTTAATGGCAAAGGTTTTCATTTTAATAACCCCAATGCCAGCCGCACTTGCGGCTGCGGCGAAAGCTTTGCAGTATAAGTTTTTTGTTGATTTTTTCATCCAAACAAAAAGCCCCTCTTATCGAGGGGCTTTTTCAGCAGTTGGTTTCGGGTCTTTATTGTTTAATAAAGCTTGTAGTGGAAAGCCCGTTCTTTCCTGAGATGCGTAAATAATAGATTCCCGCTTGCAAGTGAGATATCTCAAAAAAGTTTATGAATCTGATGGTTTGAGTGCTTTGCAGCACCTGGCCGGATATATTGACAAGGTCAATTTGTGAAATGCTGCTTGGTTCGGCTAAGCTGACCATAATTTTTTCTGAAGCCGGGTTGGGGCTAACCATCCCGGCTACGTTCAATTGTAAACTGGCTATAATATTCGTTCTGTGTTACTTTCCAGTTGATAGACACATCTTCCATACGTGCTTTTGCATCAAACTCTGAAACATTTAATGGCAGAAGATTCTCCAGGAAATCGGTGCTGGCAAGGGAGAACGGGCTAAACTCTGTTACGTTTTCCCATGTGATGTTCCCGTTTGTAGGGGTGGAGCCAACACCCACATTGCCTGTCCCTGTCCCTCCTGAACTATTCCATGATGTTCCATTAAAATGCGCCAATGCTAACTTAGGAAGATCAGAAATATAAGGTACAGTAGCCACCACATTACAATTGCTCCTGTCTGTCCAAAATGCAGTTACATGAACAGAAAGATCATTGCTGCCGCTGTTCTTATCCAGCTTCCAGTATTCACATCGGCTCACACGGGTTATTAATGGTGCAGTGATGGGGCCCAATGCTGTTGCACTTGATTGCATAAATTCAGCAGTAAACGCATCTGTTGAAGAAGTATTTAAAGCCGGAGTTATAGCAATTGCCCGGTAGCCACCAACAGAAGGATTCTCCATCACTGGTTTTCCAACAGGGAAAATAAATGCATCATCGCCTATCTTTTTAACCGGCCCGTTCACAAAAGAAAAATCACTTGCCCCTGAAGCAGTTGAATTATCTGAAAAAACAAGTGGGTGAACGGCTGAAGAAATAACAACACCATTCGTAAATGTCATTGCTTTTGTAATACCTACCGGGCAGTTAAGTGTAAGCGTTGCTGATGCAGATGATTTATCAATAACAGCATAATTAAAATTCTGTGTAGGATTACCAGCTGCAATGGTTGCATCCGGCGTGCTGACAGAAGCATCATTTGCACCAATGAAGAAAATGGCCCTGTCGTTATCATTGTACGAGCCATTATTATACCTCGTGAAATTGCCATGTAACCACAAATCACCACCATACGCTGGTGATAATTCAAGAACACTGCTTGCAGAAGCAACATCTGTTGAAGCAATAACAAGATTGCCTCCTACAGACAAGGGCTTTGTCATACCATTATTCATATACACTCTGCCCCATCCTGCTGTATTTCCAATAATAAGATCGCCGGCAATTGCAAGTTCACTAATTGACGACGGCACCAGGTTAGGCCAAGTATTTAAATCAAGAATAGTTCCTCCCTGCACAATAACATGATGCGGATAACCCTGCCCGCTTTCGCTCCCCCATTCCACACTCCGGCTATAAGTACCACCCATACTGTACACTAAAGAAGACCCAGACTGGTAATAAGGAGCATCGGTAACATAAGCACCATTATTCAGCTGAAGCTTATTGAGAACAGTAGCTGACTGACCAACAGTACCATTAAAATCAACTCCACCATTAATGACTACAGAATAGAGATACGGATAACCGGGCAAAATACCTATTGTTGCCCCCCCTCCTAAAAAAACAATGTTCCCGGCTGATGGATCATTGGGATTATGACCACCTGTTCCGTAAATCGTTCCTCCGTTTGCTATTTGCAGATTATTACCGGCACCTGCAGCAAAAAAGCCACTGTTAAGGTTGAAGTTTGTTGTAACCGTTGTGTTGTTATTTGTGAGTGTAACAGTATTATTGCCTGCTGCCCCTGCACTTGATATCGATAAAACAGACACTGTTAAGGGCAATCCCGTACCGGTTAACTGATTAGCAGAACCATTGTAGATATATGCCGCATTTGTATTGAAGTTCCGTCCGGTTGTTTGGATATTACCCGTTGCACCACTTGCAGCAACTCCCTGAGCCGACCCAATGATGAGTGTTGCATTAGCAGCATTCGTAAAGCTGCCTGAGCCATTAATAACAAAGCTCTGACAACTCAGCGTACCATAATTTGTAAATGTGGAGTTGTTGATGGTGATATTTCCACTTAATAATACGTTCCTGCCTGAAGCGATCTGCATACCCGCCGTATTCAAATTGATGATACCGCCACCGCTGAGAACAGTCTGCGTACCTCCGCCTCCAATTGAAAATATACCTGATGCCGCAGTTTGATTGATTGTTCCTGCACAAACAATTCCATCACGAAATGTTTTTTCACCTGCGTCATCCCACCAGACCGAGCCGGTTGCAGTCACCTCAAACAACCCGTCAATTGTAGTGTAACTCCCTCCGCCA
>JAACZX010000616.1 GCA_009996555.1 Chitinophagaceae bacterium
AAGAGCCTGCAAATACTCATCTGCCTTATCGCAGGCAACACAATCCTTGTTTTCCATTTTAGAAACAGCCTGCTGTTTTACGCCCAATTTCAACGCAAGGGTGGGTTGTTTTAGTTTTTTGATATTGCGTAATAATCGTAGATGCTCACCGGTAAACTTCATAGATAAATTGCAATTGGTTATTAAAATCAAAACTAATATAGATACGAAGAAGATAATAGCCTTTCTTTTGTTCAACTTATCTATAACTGTGCATTATTTAAACATAACTGTTCTGTTTTACCTCTTATTTTTCCCGGTTGTTTTTTACAACCGTGAAAATTTGGAGGGCTGTTGTTTATTTCAGAGCTTAGTTTTTTAACGCATTATGTTTACACTATTCGCCAACCTCAGTAACGATAATACCGTTGCTGTAACACAACAATTGCTGCACCGCCTGAACATCCCCTTTAGTTTTACAGGTGTACAGGAGTCGGTAAAGCAACACCCCGATTATCCGAGTATTGCTGCCGTGCATGATGTATTGAAGCAGTACAAAACAGATACAATTGTATTGCAGATTGACAAGGACAAGTTGCAGCAGGTACCCGTGCCGTTTGTTGCACACCTGTTACAGAAGCCTGCGGGTTTTGTAACCGTTACAAATATTTCCTCCAGCAATGTTACCTACCTGCAACCATCTTCTTCTCAAAACCAAGTAACTGTTTCAGTAAATGAGTTCTTAAGTAAATGGAGCGCAGTGGCATTGCTGGCAGAAAAAAATGAACAATCAGGTGAGCCTGACCTGGAACAAAACCTGAAAGCAGATCGTTTAAAATTATACAGAACACTACTACTTATTTTCGGAAGTCTCCTGTTATTGCTTCTTACAATTTTCCCAATTAGCAGCACCACACTTGCTGTTGCAGCACCACTGTTTTTAAAACTGGCAGGCGTAATAATTTGCTCGTTATTACTATGGTACGATGTTGACCGGACGAATCCATTCCTGCAAAAAGTTTGTAACAGCAGCAAAGCCACTAACTGTAATGCTGTGCTGCAATCCAGTGCAGCAAAACTCTTTGGCGTAATCAGTTGGAGCGAAATCGGGTTCTTTTATTTTTCCGGCACATTGCTTTTTTTATTGCTGAGTAAAACCGCCGCTCTTGCACCGCTTGCATGGCTCAATGTGCTGGCATTGCCTTATACAATCTTCTCGGTTTTGTACCAATGGCGTGTAACCAAACAATGGTGCCCGCTTTGTTTAGCAGTGCAAGGGTTGTTACTCTTTGAAGCTTTATATTTTATGGGTTCCGGTTATTTGCAACCTTTCGCTCTTACAGAAACAGCCACTCCTTTTTTACTATCATTTCTGCTGCCGGTAATAATGTGGTATGTTGTAAAACCATTGCTCAAAAAAAGTAAAGAAGCTGAAGAATATAAAAACAGGTTTTACCGCATTAAAAACGACAGTCGCATTTTTGAAGCGTTATTGGAAAAGCAAAAGAAAGTAACGGTAAATCCACAAGGATTAGGTATTACTTTGGGAAATCCACACGCTACTAATACAATTATTAAGGTATGCAATCCTTATTGTGGCCCCTGCTCAAAAGCACACAAAGAAATTCATGAGTTGCTTAAAGACAACGTAAATCTCAAAGTTCAGGTAATTTTTAACTCATTTGCAGAAGATAGCGACCCAAGAAGTAAACCAGTGAAACTGTTTTTGTCGGTATCAAAAAATAAGGAGCGGAATTATACCGAACAGGTAATAGATGAGTGGTATTCAGCAGAAAAAAAAGACTTTAAAATGTTTGCTGAAAAACATCAAATTGGTACAGATCAAAGTAATTACAATGAAGATGTAACGAAAATGCGTTCATGGTGCGATGAGATGAATATTGAAGCAACGCCCTCTATTTTTCTGAACGGGTATCAATTGCCTGATAATTATTCGGTAAACGATTTGAAAATATTTCTCTCATGATAGCCTTTGAGAGAAAGCCCATAAGGCTATACCTGCAGTTGCAAATGCAGGGTTGGGCGGCCATTACTGCGTTCACGGGCTTAAACGAGAAGCAAATTCTTTTACAAATTTAAATTTTTAAGCAAATGAAAAAGTTTCAAACCTTGGGGAAGGAATTAACAAGACTCTCCATGAAAAAAATAAATGGAGGTACGGATACCAAAAACGAAGGTGTTGGTGATTGCAACTGTAATAATAATGAAGAATGTACTGAGCCGGGAAAAGGTACATGCTATAATGGAGCAGCATATGAATGTACAGATGGAACCAAAATTGGATGGTGTGAAAAGTAGTTGGTTTAAAATCGGCTATACATTTTTGTATGGCCGGTTTTAAAGTTTAGAATTAAATACGATTTAGGAAAAGCAGAGATATTAATAAGGAGAAACGAAAATTTTATGAAGATCAATAACTTGTTTTTTTTGATTTTTTTTAGTGTAATTGTACTGAAATCTTCCGCACAGTTTAGGTTTGTTGATTCATGTGTACAGTTTACTGTAAATCTCAAGATTAATAATCCTTATTCAGATACAATTTCTTACTTGTATTTCGATTGCGAAAAAAATCAAGGCTACCGTGAACGTGTAATTTTACAAAACGGAATGTTTAAACTGTCTGGTACAGTAAACCGGGCTGCGGAAATTATTTTTATCTGTAAACCCAGCGCTTTGTTTGATGATTCCAGCTATTACCGGTTAATTGTAGAAGCTGGAACCATTGAAGTAGAGTTAACTATGACAGATTCTAATATAGTGAATGACCGGGTAGCTGGCTCGCCGGCACAGTTAGAGCAGCGAAACTGGCAAAATCAGAATCGAATTCTTCTTCAGTTTGATGAAAAAAATCTGAGAGCTTATAGTAACTTTTTAAGAAATGATGTACAACACAACACAGTCGAAGGTGAAAAAGTAAAGCAGAACTTTGAAAGCAGACTCAATTTGTTGAGAGAAGTGAGGGCAGCTGTTGCTCTAGACTTTATTAAGTTAAATCCTGATTCTTATTTTTCCTCCAACATATTATCTCGATATGCAAGGCTTTACTCTCCGGATACAGTCATGTATTATTTTCATTCTTTAACACTTAGGGTGCAGCAAAGTGCCTTTGGAAATAGGATATTGAACGATGTTTTTGCACGTAGTGATAATTGGCAACTTTTCTCGAATTACCTTGATAGTACTACTTATAAAAAAGTAAAAAATATACGTTCTCTTTACGATATTTCCCTCCCCTCTTTAAAAGGCGATACAGTTTCTCTCTCAAAATATAAAGGTAAAATCATACTGATTGATTTTTGGGCCAGTTGGTGTGGCCCTTGTGTGAAAAGCATTCCTGTCGTCAACCGTTTAATGGATGAAGTAAAGGATTTGCCAATTGTTATTCTTCCTGTTTCAGTAGACGTAAACGAACAGAACTGGCGTAATGCTGTTAAGAGTAACAAATATGGTGGCACGCAGTTGTTGGATAGACAAAGTCTTTTAGCTACTTACTATAAAGTATTGGGATATCCAACCTATGTGATAATTGATCAAAATGGAAAACTTGTAGACGGAAATGCCGCAAAACCGAATGATGGGGAAACTTTAAAGAAAAGACTATTGGAATTAGTGAATAACAAACGAGATAAATAACTTTCTCTCCTCTTAGCCATGGAAAGAAAGCCTGCAAGGCTAAAGTTAAAGTTGCAAATGTAACCTGCGGGCAGCCATTACTGCGTTCCCGGGCTTAAACGAGAAGCGATTATTTTTTAAAACTTATAAAAATGAAAAAGTTCGAAATGTTGGGGCCAAATCTTTCACAAAATGAAATGCGAGCAATTGTTGGTGGAGATGAGGATCCATCGGTAATGGTTATAGGATGACGCTTACATAATGGCCAGTGTTATTGTGATTATGAACTTGGACCGTCACGAATTCAGGTATGCGATCAGGAATGTGGAATGCATCATTGCCAATAATACAAATGGGCTGTATTAAATTATTTAATACAGCCCTTTATACACAACAGTATGAAATACATAATATTTTTAGCAGTTCTATTT
>JAACZX010000617.1 GCA_009996555.1 Chitinophagaceae bacterium
AATGAGTATTTTCCATCTTTTGCAACATTTTTAGACCCAACCTGTCTAATCACCATAAGTGAACGGTAATCAAGCTAAGAATTCAGCTGACCAGTTGTTGGTACAGAAGGTATTAAGTGGCGACACGAATGCCTTTAAGTCCATCATGAACAACACCGAAGCTTTAGTGGCGCAGATTGTATTTAAAATGATCCCGATCAGTGAGGACAGGAAGGATATTGCCCAGGATATTTATCTCAAATCGTTCAACAACCTGAAGTCATTTAAATTCCAGTCAAAACTTTCCACTTGGATTGCTCAAATCGCTTATAACACTTGCTTTAGCTATTTGGAAAAGAAAAAACTGGTACTGTTGGACAACGCCGGGACAGACTATGATTCAACGGATAATATACTTGAGTCGCTGGTGAGCGAAAACGATAACGATGTCAACAATCCCCAAAAGTTGCTGTCAAAAAAGGAGCTATCTGGTATCCTGCAATCCGAAATAGATAAGCTTTCCCCGGTCTATAAAACTTTAATTACGCTTTACCATAATGAAGAAATGAACTATGCAGAACTGGCAGAAATCACCGGTTTGCCGGAAGGCACCGTAAAGAATTACTTATTCAGGGCTCGCAAGAAACTCAGGAATAATCTATTACTCAATTATAAAAGAGATACATTATGAATTACGAACATCTTTCCGATAAAGACCTCCAGGAATATGCATTGCAAAAACAAAATTGCTATCCGGGTATCATGGAACATATTCAGCAATGTATTTCCTGCCAAATAAAAGCAGAACAATACAGTACTCTATTTGCTGCAATGCAGGATTTGGAAAAGCCTTCTTTTGATTTTGACTTGTCTGCTGAAATTATACCACAATTACAGGTTAAGAAAAAACCCGTGTCCCATAGCCCTGTTTACCTTTCGATTGCTCTTATCGCTTTCGCATTTGTTTTGGTTACAATTCTGTTCGGCAATGCGTTTCTATCGCTGTTTTTATCAATGGCGCCAATACTGTTTGCCTTAATCATGACAACTGTCAGTTGCATTGCCGCAATCATCATCATTGATATGTATAAAAAACATAAGGCTAAAATGAATTCTTTAAATTATTACTGAATTATTGCAACATTAATTTCCGGTACCTGTCATATCTGTTATAACAAACTAAACAAACAACAATGAAAAAAATAATTACAATAGCATCGGTAGCAGCACTACCCATACTCACAAATGCGCAGGGCAGCTCAGGGAAAATTGACAAGGAAATTTTTAACATCTGTGCATCCATTTTTGTTGTGGGTTTGTTCATGCTCTTTATCCTCATCATTTTAAAACGTAATCTCAATTTCAAACTTAAAAGTAAAATGATTGAAAAAGCTGTTCCTTCGGATATTGTTTCATCTATTATGCAAACAAATCCTAAAGAAGAAAGAAACAGCAACATAAAATGGTTTGCGCTGCTTACAGGTATCGGAACAGGCTTTACAATTATCTACTTTACATTGCCATTGGGTATTCACTCGCTTGCAATTATGTCTTTTTCCATAGCGGTTGCTTTTCTTGGTTACTTTTTGTTTCTCCGCTTTTCCGAAAAATGAACCATTGATTAAAATTTACAGTTATGAAATTATTTGACCGATCCATAGGATGGTATGGGAAAGCTATGTTTATATGTTCAATATTCTTTTGCTGCTGCAAACTGTCACTTGCTCAAAGTGGGCATGAGTCGCCAACTGCTTCATCCACGTCTTTATTCATCCAGCCTGAAAGACAAAAACAGGACCTGCTTGTTTTGAAACAATCTTTGCAAAAGAACCATCCCGGTTTATACCGTTATAAAACAAAAAAACAAATTGATCTGCTCTTCGACAGTTGCTTTGCCAGCATTCATCGTCCCGTACCTGCCTTGGAATTTGCCAAATTAATAGCTTACTTGGTAAGCAATATTCAGGATGGTCATACGGCATCAAATGCACCTAAGCTCCTTATGAACGAATACATGGAAAATGAAGTGATGTTTCCTGCCTATGTATACTTTATCGGTCAAAAAGCTTTTATACTATGCAGCAAAGCTCAAAACCTTCCTCAAGCTGTCGAATTGCTTTCAATCGACAACATATCTATAGCAGTAATTAAAAACACATTGCTGCGCTATCTACCTGCCGATGGTAACATTGAAACAAAAAAAATACATACGTTAAACAATGGTGCATTTATATTTCTTTACCGGTGGATTTATGGCAAAAAAGAGGGATTCTCTGTAAAGTATAAAACAAAAGAAGAGGTCATAAAAACGACATTCATAATTGCTTCACCGGTAAAAGGCATTGATTGTCCTTTTACAACGGGCCCTTACTACAAAAAAAACCTGCAATTCGATATCCTGCAAAATAACACGGCATTAGTTACAATTAAAACGTTTGATGATAACAGGCTGGGCGGCAATCAGGTATTCAGATTATTTCTGGACTCTGTCTTTACCGAAATAAAAGCAAGGAATATCAACTCGCTTATTCTTGATCTCAGGGGGAATGGCGGAGGAAGAGATGAGTATGGCGCATTGCTTTATTCCTATCTCACGAACAAACCCTTCGGTTATTTTCGAACTATTTCCACTGTCAATAATAAAGTCAGTAATCAAAACAACGATTTACTTGGCTTGCTGCAACCACAGTCAAACAGTTACACTGGCAAGGTACTTTTTCTCATCAATGGTCTTTCTTTCTCAACTACAGCCGATTTTTGTGCAATTGCTAAAAGCAACAACCGGGGCAGTTTTATAGGTGAGGAAACTGGAGGTGCCTGTGAGGGCAACACTTCAGGTAAGATGAAAACTGTTTCCCTGCCTAATAGCGGCCTTATTCTCAAAATTCCATTATTCAAATACATGAACGATGTAAAAGCAATTCCCCTCACAGGCAGGGGAATTATTCCCGACGTCAAGATAATTCCATCAATAGAGGATATTATTTTACAAAAAGATATTCAGCTGCAATACACCTTACAATACTTGTTTAAGTAAAAACATTGGGTGATTATTGAATCTGTGTCATTCAAAACGATTTTTATTGCTGCCATTCATTCGCTGTAATTTAATCCTTGTACACTATGGCCAGCTAATAGGCAAGTTATGATCCTTTAGTCGGCAAGGTCTGCTCTCCACTTCGTTTCGTTTGCCCTCCGGGTTAGTGCAAAAAAATCTCCACCCTCCATTTCACTTTTGCTTCGCTAATCTGTGTTCATTCCAGGTAGTATTTTTTATGCACTAAACCTTGCCTTCCTGCCCACGCTGCATTTGGGTTGCCTATCGCTGGCCAAATGTGGTGTCTTGCCGCATAGCAAAAAACAGCGGTACAAAATTTATGATGTTCCCAATGGTTCGTTGCTATCATCAAAATGCTTCCATTCCGCAACACTCCTTTTTTATTCTCTGCAAAGGCAACAATGCTGGCAAGCCTTCTTTAACACCATGGCCTAATTCATTTATTGCCACTTGCTCAAATGAAGAGTATCACAAATTTTTCTTTTGGCTGGTGTATGGTTTACATCAATCAGGGAAGTTTAAAGTGCATCAGCGTGGCTCTGTTATTCCTTACATCAATTTAGAAGATGTCCGCATTTGCATCAGGGAGGTTGCTTTACTCATTCATCCCAATTGGCAGCGCTTTCAGGAAATTCTTTCCTCTCTTGAAAAGTGCAGTCAATTAAAAACAACACTGCTTCAACAGGTAGCTGCAACCGAAAAACTCCAGCAAGCCTTGTTACTGCAATACTTCCAGCAAATTAAAAATGCCCCTAAATAAGGGGCATTATACTTACCAGATAACAGACATTTTTCAGGGACCAATTACAACAAAGTAAATCCGACAACCAACGCAAGAACTGACCATACAATTGAAAAAATAAAATCACCGCCAAGTTAGCTCCGGGGCACAGACCCTCGCTACGCAGCATAAACACGGAGCCTGGCTTCTTCCTCTCCCCCTTTGGGGGAGTCGGAGGGGGCTTTCATTTATACAGCCAGCCACAAACCCTTCGCTGTAA
>JAACZX010000241.1 GCA_009996555.1 Chitinophagaceae bacterium
ACTCAATTCAGTAAACAGTAATTTTAACGGACAATTCTTTTTAAAGCTTCCCTTTCACTCAGTGCTGAAAGGGAAGCTTTTTTTACAAAGGCTTTTACCCATTTGGGATCTGTTTTTGAATGTTCACGTAAAGCCCAGCCAATTGCCTTCTGCACAAAAAATTCATTTGAACTTCTCAGTTGCAGAATATATTTACTGAGCAGGCCAATGTCTGTTTCATCTTTATACATTTTCTGGAACATAAGGCTGCTGCGTTGCAGCCAGATATTTTTACTCCTGTTCCATTTCTGTGTAACCTTGTGCGTTTGATCCGGAAATCTTTTGAAATACGGTCCGGTTAATGAAGTTGCTGCATGATCAACCGTTTCCCACCAGCTTTGTTGTGTAATGATATATTCAATGATGCCAATTGTTTCTTTTGTCCATTGCTTTTTATAGCAGGCAAGCAATTCAATGGCTACATACTTTAATTCACGTTTCGGATGTTTCCAGCAATCCTTCACAATCTGTTCCATTTCTTCAAAGGCCGGTAGCCCCTGTTTGAAATGATCTTTACTTAATTTTCGCCACACAGGCGCTTTTATTCCCCAAAAATCAAATTGATGCAACATGTACGCTTCAATCCATTCAGCATGATTTCTGTTAGCATGTTGTTCAAGTTTTTTTATGAGTGGAATAAGATATGTGTGCATGAGAATGTAATGGCTGATTTGTTCAGAAGTTGATTGGCTGCACATTACCAACCAATACCATAATCTTCACCATGGTTACTGCTGCCACCCCAGAATGTTTTATGTTTCCAATCGAAATAAATAGCATTGATGGGACCACTTGTACGATCATCAAATGAAAGTGTATAACCCATCTGCCTTAATTCTTTGCGTACCCATTCCGAAGTATTATCGTGTAATAACAAACTGCCCGGTCTTGGTTTACGATCATCCACTTTACTTCCGCCCAGCGATAACCAGAGTTGATTGGTATTGATGTTTGCAGCTTCACATGCTTCCTGCACATTCATTCCAAATTCAACAATGTTTAAAAAGAATTGCAGCAGGTTCTGCTCCTGCGTATCGCCACCTTGTACTGCAAATGATAAAAAAGGTTTGCCATCCTTCAACGCAAGTGTAGGTGTTAAGGTAACACGTGGCCGTTTGCCCGGCTCAATAACATTGAAGGGATTTAGTGTAGGATCGAGTACAAAACTCTGTCCACGCTGGCTCATGCCCACGCCTGTATTGCCGGCAATTGTTGCTGGAAGCCAGCCACCTGAAGGTGTAATGGAAACAACCCATCCTTCAGCATCAGCTGCTTCAACTGATGTTGTTCCTCTCCACAACCTGTCCATATATTCAGCATCAATTGCTGCGACAGCTCCGTTGCGCACATCATGTGCAGGTGCAAAGTTTTTACGTTGTGTAGATGTAGTGTCCATATTGAATCCTCTTTTCTTCAGCACATCTATGTAAGGATTTGTTTTTCCTTCGTAAGGATAAGGGTCGCCGGGCCCGATTGTTGGCACATTGCGTTCCATTGAAATTTGTTTTGCCCTGAACTTTGCATAGTCTTTACTCAATAAACCTTGTATGGGCTCAGCAGGTGCAAAGTAGGGATCGCCGTAATAAAAATCCCGGTCAGCGAACGTCATGTTCATGGTTTGATACAACGTATGGATGTAACGTGTGCTGTTGTAACCCATATTTTTCAAATCGAAGTTTTCTAAAATGTTGAGGCTTTGTAACAACATTGGTCCTTGTGTCCACTGGCTGAGCTTATACACTTCAATGCCTTTGTAATTAACATGCATGGGCTCCTCTTCAATCGGTTTCCAGTTGGCAAGATCCTGCATGGTAATTAACCCGCCCTGTTCCTGGCAGCCACGTACAAATTCCTGTGCAATATCTCCTTTGTAAAAACGGTCATACGCAGCCATGATCGCTTCTTTACGACTCTTGCCTTTTTTTAAAGCCTGTTGTTCTGCTTCTACCATTTTGGTGAGTGTTTCTAAAAGATCTTTCTGTACAAAGATTTCGCCGCCTTCCGGCGCTTCTCTTTTTTCACCAAGATGTGGAAGAAAAACTTTTTTGCTGTAAGGCCATTGTTTGATGAGTTGTTTGCCACGCTCCATACTGTTGGCTGTTTGCGCATCAATTGCATAACCTGCTGCCAATTGCATACTCGGTGCCAGCACATCTTTTAAACTCATGGTACCATAATTGGCCAGCATTAAACACAGGCCCCCAACGGTACCCGGCGTTACTGCTGCCAGCGGACCATATTCGGGCGGAAAATTATATCCCTTGCTTTTGTAATACTCCGCTGTTGCTCCGGTTGGTGCAACACCAAGTGCGTTAATGCCGATTACTTTTCCGGTTTTAGGATTATAAATAAGAGCCTGCGTTTCGCCACCCCAGCTTAGTACATCCCACATGGTACAAGTGGCACCAAGCATTGCACAGGCTGCATCAACAGCATTGCCTCCTTTTTGAAAGATCATGCTTCCGGCTGTTGCAGCTAAGGGCTTGCCGGTAATGGCCATCCAGTTTTTTCCGTGCAGCACAGGTTTTTGTGTTTGCTGTGAAAAAACGAGTGATGAGCAGGTTGTGAAGAACGATAGAAGAAAAAGTTTTCTCATGCGTTGAAGTTTAGTGTTTTAAAGTTAGGAATAGAACCGGTACAACTCCTTTTCTGTGATAAACGGTTAATTGAATAAAACCGATGGTTGAGCCTGTAACAAGAATCAGTCGCTGCACATTTTGACAGAAGCCTATTTAGTCGTAAATTGAAAGTTGCGAACGTTTAAATTTTTACTGTATGAAACAATTTATTTCGATTAAGGAAAAACGTGTTGCTGCGATTGTGTTGTTTGTGGTGTTGGCTGGCATTGGATTAAACCAGCTCTGGCATGAAAAAGAATATGCCCAGTTGGGTAAAAACATGGCATCATTATACCAAGACAGGCTGATGCCCTCGGGTTATTTGTTTGAGATCAGCGATCATCTTTATCAAAAGAAAATACTGCACATGAATGAAGCCGTTTCAACAGAAGAATTAACGGCCCAGCTGCAAAAGCACGATATTGCTGTTATGCGGCTTATTGATGCATATGAAAAAACCTATCTCACAAAAGATGAGCAGCAACACTGGAAGGCTTTATTAACAAGCCTGGCAGCTTATAAAACAGCAGAACAGAATTGGAGAGCCGGTTCAAATACATTCGCTTATGAACAGTTGCTGGATAAGCATTTTCGGCAGGCACAGGCAGCTTTAAACAATTTAAATGATGTGCAGGCGAGGGAAGGTAGTGTGTTGCAACACAATTCGAAAGCAATTATTAACCATACCGTTATTCAATCGTATTTGCAGATTGCGATGTTAGTTATAATTGCTGTTATAGCTGCTATTTTGTTACTGGCACGTGATAATCCGTTCTTTCCTGCAGAAAGGAAAGCTGCGTTGAATTGATCAGTACAATTTTTTCAATGGGCTTGTTTTCCATTTTTCAAAAGCAGCTAAGGCTTCATCACGCAGCAGCTGTATGGTTTCTACTTTTCTGTCGGCATGTGAACGATCGATTTCTTTGTAAATAAAGTTGTCGTCAAAGTCTATAGCTGCCGCATCTTCTTTTGTATTCGCAAAATAAATTCTTGAAGCTCTTGACCAGTAGATGGCGCCTAAACACATCGGGCACGGCTCGCAGCTGCAATAAATTTCACAACCATCGAGCTGGTAAGAGTTTAATGATTTGCATGCATTACGTATAGCAACCACTTCTGCATGGGCAGTGGGATCTTTGCTGGAAGTAACTTCGTTTACACCGGTTGCAATGATTTTCCCTTCTTTCACAATTACCGCCGCAAATGGTCCGCCGTTTCCGCTGTTAACATTTTCAATGGAAAGGCGAATGGCTTCACGCATAAAATATTCGGAGTTATGTTTTGCCATAGGGTTTTCTTTATTTTTTTGTCAACTGTTCGATGTCATCTAAATCACGGAATCGACCGGAAGCTTTCTTTGCCTGAATCAGG
>JAACZX010000242.1 GCA_009996555.1 Chitinophagaceae bacterium
TAAACACATCCATACATTCCTGCACAGCCTTGTTATATTGAGCAATTGTATTCATGAAAGGTTGAAAATTGTTTCGTTAATTCGTTGCCTGATCTAAAGTTCCCAAAAATAAGATGTACACGCTCAACTGCAAAGGAAGATTATTGGTGCTGGATAAACCGGTTGTAATGGGTATTTTAAATAGTACACCCGATTCGTTTTACAGCGGCAGCCGTGTTAACGAAACCGAAGTAACAGAACGTGCAGCCCAAATGATTGCCGATGGTGCAGCCATCCTTGATATTGGCGGACAGAGCACACGCCCCGGCAGTACAAGACTTACTGCAGATGAAGAACTGGCACGTGTTTTACCGGTTATTAAAACAATACGGCAGGCTTTCCCTTCTGTTTATCTTTCAATTGATACTTACCATGCAAAAGTGGCGAAAGAAACGGTGGCAGCAGGTGTTGATATCGTAAACGACATCAGCGCAGGCGATATGGATGCAGCCATGCTTTCAACTGTTGCAGCACTACAGGTTCCGTTTATTGCCATGCACATGCAGGGCAATCCTGATACAATGCAGCAAAACCCCGCTTACAATAATATTACAAGAGAAGTTGTTGATTATTTTATTCAGAAAACAAACGCCTGCAAAATTGCAGGTATTACAGACATCATCATTGATCCGGGATTTGGTTTCGGCAAAACCATTGCACATAATTTTCAACTGCTGAAAACAATGGAAATTTTGCAGGTGTTTCGTCTGCCGGTGCTTGCAGGGCTCAGCAGAAAATCCACCATCTGGAAAACATTGAACATTACTGCTGATGAAGCACTGAACGGAACAACTGTATTAAATACCATTGCCCTTTCCAAAGGAGCCAATATATTACGTGTACACGATGTGAAAGAAGCAATTGAAACAATTACATTATTCACCGCACTTCAAAATGCATAATCATTCTTTGCTTACATGAAAATAGCCGCAACTGTTGGTTGCGGCTATTTCTGTTATGCTATGTGCTTAACTTATTGTTGGCCGTTTTGAGCCGGAGGCACTGTTGGCGGAGCCACTGGCTTAGGAGTTGTAACATCTAACAACTCAATTTCAAACACCAGGCTTTCGTTCGGCTTAATACGGGGAGGACTTCCCTGTGCACCATAAGCAAGTGCAGATGGAATGAATGCTTTCAACTTACCACCTTTACCAATTTGCTTAACAGCATCTTCAAAGCCAGGGATACTTCCTTGTTGACCAATAATGAATACATAAGGATCAAGATGACCGAATGAAGAATCAACGTTTGAATCAAACTTAGTACCATCAAAGCTCATACCTGTGTACTTAACAGATACTTGCTGACCATCAGCTGGTTTTTCTGCCGCACCCGGGTTAGAGATGAACACATATACACCTTTTGCTGTTTTTGTAGCAGTGATGTTATTCTTTGAAAGATGTTCAGCAATTACTTTATCGTCCTTCTTAATTTGATCCAGTGAACGGATAGAATCTCTTGTTCTTGCTTTTTGCATAATAGCCATACCTGCTTTCTCAGCTTCTTCCTGTGTGTTCAACACTTCAAGTACTTTGAAATGGCTTACAATGAAACCACCTTTCTTAATGAACGGAGGTAACATGCCCTGGCTTGTTTTCATAATGCTGTCAGTTGACTGGCGAATGATCACACTGTCGCCTGCAGACATTTGTGCAAAAATTGCATAGTAGTCGGCTGGTAATGATACTGAATCAAAAGGAACGATCTGGCTGTTACCAGTCATTGCAGGATCTGAAAGCAAGGTATCCTTGTCAGTACCTTTATAGCTTGTTTCACCAAATTGTAATTCGAAGAATTTACCGGAAGATACCTTCTTGCCCTTACTGCCCGATACGATCTTGTACAGCAAGCCGCCTTTCGTTTTCTTAAAAGAGCCGCCTCCGCAACTTGCCAGCACCACTACGGCCAGCATGGCTACAAAAATTGATTGAATTGTCTTCATTGTTTGTTTTTAAAACGTTTCTAACTGCGATTGATATTGTTGAATTACTTGTTTAAACTTCTTTATGGTATCGTCAAGACTATCGTCTGTTTCGCCACCGGCTGCATTAAAATGCCCCCCACCGTTAAAATGGGTGCGGGCAAAAGTATTACAATCAAAGTCACCTTTGCTGCGGAAGCTCCATTTTCTTTTCTCATCCCTGTCTATCACAATACAGGCCAGTTTTATGCCCTGTATGCCCAGCGGATAGTTTACCAGCCCTTCCGTATCGCCTGTTTTGATCTGGTATCGGAGCAGGTCGTGCTTGGTTACCCAAATCAACGCTGTATTTAGCTGGTAATCAATTTCCATACGGTTGCTGAGCACATGCCCTATAAAACGGAACCTGTTTTCCAGGAAATTATCATAAATATTTTCGTGGATGGTTGTGTGTTCAAGTCCACGGCGTTTAAAATCGGCCACCATTTCAAACACGGTTGCAGATGCTGACGCAAAACGGAAACTGCCCGTATCGCCAATAACACCGGCGTACAGACACTTCATCATATCAAGGTTCAGCTTATCTGCATGACCACTTTTCACAATAAAATCATACACCATTTCGCAGGTGGAGCTTTTGGTCACATCGCTCACGCCATAGGCAAATACTTCTGTTTGCGGCTCCTGGTGATGATCAATGAGCACCCGCTTAGCAGTAGCCTTTTCCACCACAGCTCCCATTTTTTTAATCCGGTTCAATGCATTGAAATCGAGACAGAATATCCATTCTGCATCATTAATAATTGTATTACTCTTATCAATGGTTATTTCGTAATTCAGCACTTTTTCACAACCAGGCATCCAGTCGAGGAAAGCAGCCCAGTTGGTGGGGGAAATCACCTGAACCGTGTGACCTAACTGTACCAGCAAATGATACAGCCCAAGCGATGAACCCATCGCATCGGGGTCGGGTTTCTGATGTGTGGTAATAACAACCTTTGCAGGAGTGCTAAGTAAGGGGTATAATTCGTTTATTGCTTGCATAACAGGCGGTTGCAAATGTAGGGGAATTGGGGCAGTTGAAAACAGGGGAATTGGTAATTGGGATGCAGGATTTGGTTCTGAAAGTACCCTGCAGCCTTCGTTCCAATTACAAATTCCCAATTCCACTTCATCCTTCCTCCTTATCTTTGCGGCGCAAAAAACAAAATCATGAGCAATCGTACGTTTACAATGATCAAGCCCGACGCAATGAAAAACGGTCATGCCGGTGCTATTTTAGACAAAATTATTAAAGCTGGTTTCCGTATTGTAGCCCTTAAACAAACAAAACTTACTGCTGAAACTGCAGGTGAGTTTTATGCTATACACAAAGAACGCCCCTTCTTTGGCGAGCTGGTTGAGTTTATGAGCAGCGGTGTCATTATCGCAGCTATACTCGAAAAAGACAATGCTGTGTCCGATTTCCGCACACTTATCGGTGCAACTGATCCTGCAAAAGCAGATGAAGGAACCATTCGCAAACTGTTTGCAACATCTGTTGGTGAAAATGCAGTACACGGAAGTGACAGTGATGACAACGCAAAAATTGAAGGAAGCTTTTTCTTCAGCGGTTTAGAGCAATATTAATCGCTTCTTTTTTCTATAAGAGTTCCCCCTTATTCTGTTGAAATAAGGGGGAACTTTTTTTATACTCAATTGGCTGTAATTGCGTTACTATTTCTATCATTGTGTACCTAAAAAACTCACATCAACATGAAACGCATCATTGCACTGCTCCTGCTTGCTGTTTGCCAACAAGTTTCTGCACAAAAAATTCCATCGTTTGGAAAAATTGACAAAGAAGAATTTGCAATTAAAGAATGCAGTTATGATAAAGAAGCAACTGCTGAATATTTGCTTGATGTAGCGCAGGTGCGTTACTACTTTACATCATCTGATTTTGTAAATGAAACCACCAAACGCATCCGCATTAAAATCCTGAACGAAAAAGCAGTCGAGTTAGCCAATGTTCGCTTACCATATTACAGTGTTGGTAACCGTCACCGCATCCGCAATATTGAAG
>JAACZX010000243.1 GCA_009996555.1 Chitinophagaceae bacterium
GGAAAATCAGAGTACTGGCTGGTAATGACCGTATCGCCTTTTCCAAGCTTTACACTTTTGGGGATATCTCGCAGCTGTACCAAACGTGGATTTTTGCCATCCCATTCAATACGGCCGCTTTCCCCGGTTCGTTTCAACCTTGCGCTGATGCGGCTTTGCTTGTTGAGCATACTCATTACCGTTGCAAAATTATCCGACACATCCAGCACCACACCTGCCGCCCCGCTTGCAGTAATGACCACCATACCCGGCTGCACACCTTGTTTACTACCACGATGAATAGTGAAATAATTGTTGGGCTGAATAACAGAATTGTTTACCACCTGTGCATCCAGGTACAGGTATTTTCTTTTTTCACCGGTTGTATCTATCGCTATTGTATCTGTTACAATGCGCTGTGCCGTATCTGGCGCCTGGAAATTTTCTGCAAGTTTATTTTGCACTTCTGCCAATCGCTGGCGTAATGCCTCGTTCTCTTTTTTAAGACTGAAATAACCGCTCACTTTACTGTACTGCTTTTCCACCCTGCCGGTTATTTCACCAGCAGTATCCATATAAGAAGCCTGGTGAAACTTGTTGTACCGGAACAGCAACGTCATACTCACCACCTGTAACAACAGGAACAGCAGCAATATTGAAAACCGCCTGATAAAAGCAAAAAGATTCCGCACGAAAGGTGGGTTTAAAGGATTCCACCGCTTATGAATGCCCTCATCAGTTGCGCATCACAAACGGATAGCGATTGTAATTTTTAAGTGCAATACCTGTACCTCTTACTACGCTCTTCAGCGGATCATCTGCAATATGCACAGGTAATTTAATTTTTTGATTGAGACGTTTATCTAACCCACGGAGTAATGCACCACCACCTGTAATATAAATACCACGACGATAGATATCCGCTGCCAGCTCAGGAGGAGTCATCTCCAATGCTTTCAGAATGGCTTCTTCAATTTTGAAAATGCTCTTATCCAGCGCTTCTGCAATTTCCTGGTAGCTTACCATGATCTGTTTCGGAATACCTGTTACAAGATCACGGCCATTTACGGGAATATCATCGGGAGGAGTTTCAAGTTCTTTCATGGCCGCACCAATCTGTATCTTGATCTGTTCGGCTGTACGTTCACCAATGAGTAAGCTGTGGTAACGGCGGAGAGCTTCCATAATGTCAGCCGTAAATTCATCGCCCGCAATACGGATACTCTGATCACAAACAATACCCGCAAGGGCAATTACTGTAATACCGGTAGTGCCACCACCAATATCAACGATCATGTTACCTACCGGTTCTTCCACATCAATACCAATACCAAGCGCTGCTGCCATTGGTTCATGAAGAAGATATACTTCCTGTGCACCTGCTTGTTCGGCACTGTCACGCACAGCTCTTTTTTCCACCTCGGTAATGCTGGAAGGTATACAGATCATCATCCGCCATTTGGGGGCGAATAATGGTTTTTTGGTCAATACTAATTTGATGAGCTCACGGATCATTAACTCAGCCGCATTGAAATCGGCAATTACACCGTCTTTCAACGGACGAACAGTGCGAATGCTTTCATGGGTTTTTTCATGCATCATCAATGCCTTCTTTCCCACGGCCAGAACATTCTTAGGATTGTTCCTGTCGAGTGCTACGATAGAGGGTTCGTTTACAACGATCTCGTCGTTATGTATAATGAGGGTATTGGCAGTACCCAGGTCCATTGCTATTTCCTGAATAAAAAAGTTGAAGAGTCCCATATTGGTTACTGGAAAATTATGATTCCGATGGTTGCAAATTTGAGAGAAAAATTTGGAATTACAACGCTAAAACCGTGCCTGTAAGTGTTTTTCCTCACAATTTTTTCAAAACAACTTCAAGCCTTGCCAGCAAAGCATTTCAACGCAGCTGTAAAAAAGAAAACGAAGCATTTGAATACTTCGTTTATGCATATCAGTTAGTTGTCATGAACTCGTACCCGATGTCGCTCCGGTAGTACATTTTCATAAACCGGATTCCCTCAAGTACCTGCTTTGATCGTGCCACCGATTCATCCACTGTGTTTCCAAAAGAAGTAATGGCCAGCACCCTTCCGCCATTGCTGAGCACAGCTTCATTTTCGGCTTTTGTTCCGGCATGAAAGATCATGCTGTCGGCTGAAGTTTGATCCAGTCCTGTAATTTCGTACCCTTTAATATAATCACCTGGGTATCCGCCGCTTACAGCTACCATTGTAACTGCAAAACGTGGATCCTGTTCTATTTTTACATCTCCCACTTCGCCCTTTGCTGTTGCTGAAAGAATTTCCACCAGGTCGTTTTTCAAGCGGGGCATCACCACTTCAGTTTCAGGATCGCCCATGCGGCAGTTGTATTCTATTACATAAGGTTCGTTGTTCACCTTTATCAAACCAATAAACACAAACCCTTTGTACACCAATCCTTCCTGATGAAAACCGTTGATCGTTGGTTGAATAATGCGTTCTTCCACCTTTTGCATAAACACATCATCAGCAAATGGAACAGGACTTACAGCACCCATGCCACCCGTATTCAAACCGGTATCGCCTTCGCCAATACGCTTATAATCTTTTGCTTCAGGTAAAATGCAATAGTTCTTTCCATCAGTAAGCACAAATACGCTCACTTCTATTCCGTTCAAAAATTCTTCGATCACCACCTTCTTTCCTGCATCACCAAATTTGTGCTGGTGGATCATCATATCAAATTCGGCTACAGCTTCCAGATGATTATTACAAATGATCACGCCTTTACCTGCAGCAAGTCCATCGGCTTTAAGTACAACAGGTAATGCATGGTTCATGAGATAATCACGGCCTTCATCAAAATTTTCGTCGGTAAATTCTTTGTAAGAAGCAGTGGGAATATTGTGGCGCTCCATAAAAGCTTTTGCAAAAGCCTTGCTGCCTTCCAGCTGGGCTGCATATTTTGATGGACCGATAACACCCAGCCAACCACTTGTAAAAGGATTAGCCGCATGAGCTGCTTCAAAATAATCATATACACCTTTTACCAGCGGATCTTCGGGACCCACCACCACCAGGTGAATCTCATTCTCACGGCAAAACTGTTCCATCGCTTCAAAATCACCATCAACCCGCAGTGGTACATTGGTGCCGCATTGTGCGGTGCCGGCATTACCGGGGGCAATAAACAGTTGATCACATAACGGACTTTGCACAAACTTCCAGGCCAACGCATGTTCACGCCCACCCGAACCAAGCAGTAAAATATTCATATCAATTGTTGCTTCAGGCCCGAAATTAGCCCATACTGCCGCAACTTCCTAAACCTTTCCGCAAAACTGCAACAATGCGAACGGTAATTAGCCGTTTCCAATATTTCCTTACTTTCGGCACTTCTCAATTAAAAAACTTAAACCAATTGTATGAGCGAAACAACCGCACAAAAAGGACATCCTAAAGGTCTTTGGATTCTCTTCAGTACTGAAATGTGGGAGCGATTTAACTATTATGGTATGAGAGCCATATTGATTTTGTTTATGACAAAGGCATTGATGTTTGATAAAGCATTTGCATCGAGCTTATATGGCGGTTATACAAGCTTGGTCTACCTGACACCATTGATTGGTGGTTATATAGCTGATCGCTACTGGGGTAACCAACGTTCCATCATTGCCGGCGGTATTGTGATGGCGCTTGGTGAGTTTATTTTGTTTTTCTGCGGTTCTACATTCCAGTCTTCACCAGACCTATCAGCTTTTCTGTTTTTTGCAGGCTTAGGTTTTATGATTGCCGGTAATGGTTTTTTTAAACCTAATATTTCTTCTTTGGTAGGTCAGCTGTATCCAAAAGGTGACAGAAGAATTGATCCGGCTTATACGATTTTCTATATGGGTATCAATGTTGGTGGCGCAATTGGTCCATTAGTTTGTGGCATAGTTGGAGAAACAGGAGATCCGGCAGATTTCAAATGGGCATTTTTGGCAGGCGGGATTGCAATGCTGCTGAGTGTAATTGTTCAGTTAATGTTTCATCATAAAT
>JAACZX010000618.1 GCA_009996555.1 Chitinophagaceae bacterium
ATTTGTATTTAAAAGCCAAGTTTAAAAGTTTACTAAACTCTGTTAGCACAACTTCACCTTGATCAAAAAAAGTTCGTTGCCTATCTAATGGGCGGTCAGGAGGTTTCTGAAAAGCTTGGCAGTAGATATCCCAAAATTCCCTGTAATCGATCAATTCGTAAATCGCAAAATAATAATAATTATCTTGACTGAATTCTTTCTTGAGGAGTTCCGTTATTTTTCCCTGAAGATCTTTTTTAAAAGTAGGATTAAGGAGCCTGTAGATATACAGCAATAAATCACTGTGATGTGTTTGTTTACACTTTGGACATTGATTAACAAAATTAGTTACAATAGCTTCATATTGCTTCCGACTTTTAATAATCAACTCGGGAAAATATTTGTTCACCAGGTGTTGCAGAGGTCTTCCGATTTCGCCCTCGTGAAATTGTTCATTGTGTATGATCAGATTTATCAGCTCTTTAATAGTAGCCGATGATAGATATTTGCCTTTTCTCGACAGGAATTCAGCGAGGTATTTATGTTCGGTTTTGCGGAAGAGTTTTTCGTGGCGGCAAATATCAAGGATTGCTTTCGCAATCTTTTGTATAGTGACAACATCGATCTCAGTGACTGCTATTACAACAAGAAGATTTTGAAGGGTGCGTACTTTTTTAGTATGAAAATAAAAAGCTTCTCCTGGAATTTTTTCCATTGCTAATGCATTCATCGCACGATAATTCATAAAAAACTGCAGGGCCATTTGTCCTATACTTAGTTTATTATTCTTACCGGCCTTATATCGGAGATATGGCACATGTAATTGCCTGAAATATTTGAATACAGTTTCAGGCCTCGCATAACGTACAATTCGTGTGAGTAAATAGTCATCAAAGTATTGAAGGCGGCTGGATTGCTTTTCATTAAAGGTTGATGACATAAGAAGCCCTTCGAGCACTTCTTCAAAGAGATTATTAACATCATTTGGATGGTAAAAGATAAAGTTCTTTTCAAGATACTCCTCGAATTGGGCAAACCTGCATATCAGAGTCCGAAGATTAGAATTACTGCTCCATCCCGTGCCTTGTTGCAAGTAATAATGATCTCTTATTTTTCTTAATACTTCTGTAATATCAACGTGTGCATGAGTATAAAAAGATTCCTGCACCAGCCATTGAATATTCTCAATCTCAAATCGTGAACGATTATGATGCAACAACATTTCCTGCTGTACGGAAGTATTCTCGATCTGCCCTAATTGGGCGGTAAGATCCGCATCTACCTGCATAGAGTATCCTCTCATATAATTTTTTATACGTTTCAGATTAGTCAGGCAAATAAAGTAAAGGATATATTTTTCTTTTTCCAATGCTGTTTTATACACTGAGTAAAACATACGAAAAGCTTGTGGGTAATTACCACAAAGTGCATGCGCATATGCTTCCCGCATAGTGTCATGAAAATTTTCGCAAGGTTCAAATATTAACTGTTTGAATCCTCCAGAAAAATCAAAGCGTTGCATTCTGCATCGACTACAATCACAAACATTATCGTAAGATAGTTGAATGGATTTTTTACTCCCCCTGATGGTATTTTGTAGCGAGCCAACAAGGTTTTGATTCAAATAATAATAAATGCGACCGATCTTTTTTGCGTAGTGCGGTACTCCTTTAAACAGCGATTTATCTTCGAATCGTAGTTGCCCATTTCTTCCAACTTCAACGGAAACGAGCATATCTATTAGCTCCTTATTATTGCTGATGAGAGTATAGCAAGAATAATCCGTATATGGATCTTTTGTCTGTATCACCTTAATGGGGAAAATCCGGTGGAAGAAGTGCAGGGGAACAAATGGTATTTGATCATGATAAGCCTGTAGGGCTTTATCCAATTCATCAATAAGATGGGAGTTGTGCTGCCTGTGAGCCAGAATAAACTGTTTAGTGTAGTCTTTGTCTGTACCTCCTTCCGGCTTTCCCGGAGAAGGTAAATTTTCCAACAATTTGTGACATGCAAGATTAATATTGGTGTAATATGAAATGGAAAATCCATTTACTTCAAGGCCCGGGTGTAAACGACTTTTATCACTCGGATCAGAAAAATCTTTGGTGTTTGCAGTGATGAAAATGAACTCTCTTATACCCTTTTTTGTGAGACACTCTATTGTAGAGAAGTAAATCAGTGCATCACCATTACTGGTTGCTTTGTTGTGAAATGGTGGTTGTTTTTTCCGCTCTTTCTCTACTATATCAGCCATCACTTTCCGGCTGTATTTATAATATATTCCTCCTGCAACCAGTGCCTCCACTCGTTTCAGTTTGTCAAGCGCATCATTATCAGGCACTCTACGCAGGAGGGCTGGCAGGACTTCATCTCCGTCCCTGATGGCTCGTGCTGTGGTTTGCTGAGCTTTACGTACCTCTTCAATATAAATCTGTTTTTTAGAAGGCCACTCCTGATCCATAATTACCTGAGGGACGAGAAAATTAACCAGGTTTTCGTTCTTCCAAAACTCAAGCATTTCCAACAACTTACCTCTCTCGTCAAAACGCAGCAGTTCGATCCAGCAGCTGGTATCTATCAGCAGGTATTTCATAATTAAAAGAATCTAAAATATAAACCGAATTAACAAAGCCAAACTATAGTCAAAGAAGATCAATAACAAAGTATGTCCAGACACTGATAATCATATCGCTTACTTCATGAATTGACCTCTAATTCAAAATGTATTCTCCTCATGAAATCGTCAATAATTCAAATTTAAAATCGATAGGATGTTTCGCCTCATTATATGCATCACGGAATTTAATGTATTCCTGAACTTGAGGCTCCTCGTTACGGCTAGTAAGAATTTTACTGAATTCATTTTCTGATCCATAAATTACCTTTTCCCAACCGCCCACTCGAAATCCTCCTGAAGGTCCATCTTTGAAGATGTTCCAATTAAGAAAAATAGACAAACTTGAATCAATTATTTCTTTAAGCCTATCAGTCATTTCGATTCCCATTCCTTCAGGTATAATAATATCTTGACGGGAATCTTGCTTTTGAAATAATCTAATTGCACGATTATAAAAGTACATAAGGTCGTATGTCAGTCCACTGGCAATTGAAAGCGATGCCAAGAAACTATCCTTTACCAATACTTTCAATTCAGCATGACTCATAGCAAAATCATCCTCATAATCTTTGATAAGTCGAATTGCAAACTCGTGAAGAAAATTCCATTTCCCTTTATAAGCATACATGAAGTAAAGACTTCTAAAAAAATCTCTAAACTTTTCTTTGTCACCCCCGTAAAATCTTTCAATAACATTGATTTTATTTTCATATTTGTCATACAATTTCTTATAGAAATTTTCGACACTGTATGAATGATCTTGTTTGGGATTCTGAGGAATCGGTAGATAAGTAAGGTAAACTATTGCCTTTATGAGTTTTTCAAATGAGTCACTATCAGCAGAAATTTCTGCATTCTCTAATTTAACTATTAAATCAGTCGAAATCGCACGGCTGGTATTCCATTCCTCTACTTTTTTCTTCAATGATTCAAAAGGTAATTTTAAAGCAGTTTCGAACTCAACCTGATCCAGCCTTCCTTCTAAAGAAAAATCAAAATATCTTTCAAAAGACGATGCCTGAGTTATTGTTAAATGATGATTATAAAGTGCCCTTTTGCCATTAGCTATACCTCTTTGATAGGGAGATGCGAATATTGAATTAACTAATACCAGTACATTTTTTATTTCGTCATCGCTAATAGCAAAATCATCATAATGAATTTGCAAGTGTTTGTAAAGCTCCGTCCTTTCCAGGTCGTTATTTCCTTTTTCCTCTAATCGAATAAAGAGTTCACCTACAAAATGATCAAACATGTCATAATCCGTAGCCGTAGTCAGAAATTTACTTCTTGTGTAATATAAAGACTGATATACTGCTGGATATTTTAAGCGTAAAAGACAAATAGAAATATAGTCGGGTAGATAGATATTGTGCTTGATACGATCATA
>JAACZX010000244.1 GCA_009996555.1 Chitinophagaceae bacterium
AGCGGTGCTGCCGATGTGTTCGATTGTTACAGGAATATTCAATAAAGCATCAGAAAGCATTGCTTTGATTGCCTGGAAATTAAAAGCCCAGCTGGTTGTATATTCCTGTAAGAGCATACGTTGATTTGTAAAACGCCTTAAAGCTTATGCACCAAATTGCCTCAAATGATGATCGGCATGTTTATAGGCAAACAATCCAACTTCATCTTTCGTCATTGGCCCAAAGAAGGGATGAACAAAATTCAGATTGTTGTAATTGGCAAACTGTTCAATACTACTGATCCATTCTTTTTTCTGCAGATCAATATCGCACTGCTGGCCGGTGGTTTTTAGCAGTGGGCTGGTGGGTGAATTTTTTCCAAAGCCTTGCTCATCTTTCAGTGCTTTCTTCAGCAATATTGGTCCGATGATCCGTCCAATAAAAACCCGCTTGATCATGATTTTGCCAAAAAACATTTCATCGCACAGTGTACAATGTTTCAGCATTTGTGAAACATTCATTTTGCCCCAATGCGCATGATTCTGCAGTGTTAATGAATGAATACGTTCTATAAGTTCGTTTCGTACTTCGGCATTAAAAACTGTTTTCATCTTGATCATCATGTTAAAACAAAATAATTAAAAAAGCGGCTGCTTTCACAACCGCTTTCTTCTTTATAACTTTTTCTTCTTTTTTATCTCTCAGCTCTTACTTTCCATCATACGCCCACTTGATCCAGGTAGCGCCCCATGTAAAGCCACCACCAAAAGCAGCAAGAACAATGTTGTCACCTTTCTTTAACTGGCTTTCCCATTCCCACAAGCAAAGCGGAATTGTTCCTGCGGTAGTGTTGCCAAATTTTTGAATGTTGATCATCACTTTTTCTTTTGCCAGGCCCATGCGTTCTGCAGTTGCATCAATAATGCGCAGGTTGGCCTGGTGCGGTACAAGCCATGCAATGTCTTCGCCTGTTAAATTATTTCGCTCAAGCAATTCTGCGCTCACATCAGCCATGCCTTTCACAGCAAACTTAAACACTGTTTTTCCTTCCTGGAAAGCGTAGTGTTCACGGTTGGCAACAGTTTCCATTGTTGCAGGACGAAGACTGCCGCCTGCTTTCATGTTCAGGAAATTTCTTCCTGCACCATCACTTTTTAAAATGCTGTCCTGCACACCATAACCTTCTTCATTCGGCTCAAGCAACACACAGGCTGCACCATCGCCAAATATCACACAGGTATTACGATCGGTATAGTCAATGATCGCACTCATTTTATCGGCACCAACTACCACCACTTTTTTGTAGCGGCCGCTTTCAATGTATGAAGCACCCGTTGTAAGGGAAAAAAGAAATCCGCTGCAGGCAGCACTCAGGTCGAAGCCCCATGCATTTGTAGCGCCAATTTTATCGCACACCACATTGGCGGTTGAGGGAAACACCATATCCGGAGTAACAGTACCCACGATCATGCAATCAATTTCTTTGGGATCAATACCACGCTTTTTACAGAGATCAAGAACTGCCGGCACAATCATATCGGAAGTAGCCAATCCTTCACCTTTTAAAATTCTACGTTCAGAAATACCGGTTCGTGTGCGGATCCATTCGTCATTGGTATCAACCATTTTCTCCAGATCGAAGTTTGTTAACCTGTCTTCGGGCACCCATCCGGCAACAGCCGTGATGGCAGCAGTAATTTTATTGCTCATGTATGCTTTTTAAATTATTGGTCAGGGGAGGAGATCCGCTTAACCGGCTGCAAATATAAGTATTGGCAAGCAAGGAGTTGTTAGTGGCCTGCTACAGCTTTTCAGCCCTTCATCTTTCAGAAGAAATCCTGCAAAAGCATTGCCGTGGATAAGAACCCTTTGCAAAAAACTCTATTTTCGTTTCATGTTTGCATACCTCAAAGGCACGTTTGTGTTAAAGACCCCAACTGTAGTTCATATTGATGTTCATGGTGTTGGTTATGAAGTACAGGTAACCCTTACTACTTATTCCAAAATTCAGCATGCAACGGAAGGGGTGCTGCTTACTCACCTGCTGGTTAGGGAAGATGCACACATACTTTATGGCTTTTACGACAAACAGGAGAAAGATGTGTTTCTGCATTTGCTGAGCGTAAGTGGGGTGGGCGCTTCAACTGCACGGATGATGCTTTCCTCACTGCAGGCCGAAGAAGTGGTAAGGGTTTGGCAAAATCTCCTGTAGAAGCGAATATTTCTGCACTGACTCACAATAGTTTAGACCTTGATGCGTTAACAGCTATGACCGCTTTAGGCATTGCCCGAAATGCAGCTGAGTCAGCCATCAAAAAAGCCCGGCAAACCGGTACGGAGTTTACTGAGGTTCAAGCGCTGATTAAAGCTGCACTGAAGTGCCTTTAATTGACAAAACTTATTGCTTAGAGACACATTGACCCTGATGCAACGCACCATATCTGGTATCAAGGCCCTCCTGACCATTGTACTGACCTGCTCATTCCTGACGAGTTATGGCGGTACTCCTTTTTTTCAAACGCCGGCAAAAGATACCACCCCTGCCCAAACCAACTTACGTTTTCCATTAACTGATCGTAGAGGTGATGCATTTACAGAGCCGAACAAAAACACGTTTGATCTGCAACGCCCATCCAATATCAGGGATTCTATTGCATACGATCCTGTAACCAAGCGTTACTATATCTACGAAAAGATCGGCCGCAGCTGGTATCGCAAACCAAGCTACCTCACATTTGAGGAAATGCTGGCTTACAAAAGCAGGCAGGATGAACGGGAATATTTTCAACGCCGTCTAAATACCACACTTAACCTCAACAGGAAAATACAGGATCCGAAACTGCAGGTACGCCCCAGTTTCTTTAACCGTTTGTTCAGCAACAGTGGCATTCCCAAAGTAGAAATTCGTCCGCAGGGCGATGTTACACTCACTGCCGGATACATGGGGCAGAACATCAAAAACCCCACTTTGCCTGAACGTGCAAGAAAGAACGGCGGTTTTGATTTTGATATGAATGCCAATTTTGGATTGAATGCCAAGATCGGCGATAAACTAAACTTTCCTGTAACCTATAATACACTTGCCAACTTCCAGTTTGAAAATCAACTGAAGCTGGATTATGTTGGAAATAATGATGCCATCATCAAACGTATTGAAGCAGGTAACATCCAGTTTCCGGCAAAAGGAACATTAATGCCCGGCGCATCTGCTTTGTTTGGTTTAAAAACCGAACTGCAGTTTGGTAAGTTGTATGTAACGGCTGTACTCGCCAATCAAAACTCAAACCGCCAACAGGTGCAACTGGCGGGCGGCTCGGGCTTGCAACAGTTCCAGGTAAAGGCCGACGAATATGAGGAGAACAGGCACTTCCTGCTGGCACAATATTTCAAAAGCAATTACAATAAGAATATGAAGAATATCCCGGCTGTAACATCGCCGGTGCAGATTCTTCGTATGGAAGTATGGGTAACCAACCGCACAGGTTCTACAACGGAGAACAGGAATGTGGTGGCAATGATGGATTTGGGCGAATCGCAACCTTACAATCCGAATATCTTTTCACTTACTTCTGCTGAGCTTCCGCAAAATGGCGCCAATGATCTTTACCAGCGTATGGTAAATGATCCTGCCACACGGGATGCGGCGTTGATCACAAACCGGTTGCAGAGTTTTGGTTTAACAGCAGTGCAGGATTTTGAACGCACATTTGCCCGCAAGCTTCGTCCGGAAGAATATTATTTCAACCCGCAGATCGGTTTTATTTCACTCAATACTGTTTTGCAACCCGATGAAGTATTGGGTGTGGCATTTCAATACACAGTAAATGGTAAAGTGTACCAGGTGGGTGAATTTTCAAATGATGTTACGCCTGATACAACAGCAAACAACAGCGGTACACAAAAAGTGCTTTTTCTGAAAATGCTGAAAGCAACATCACAACGTCCCTTGTTGCCAATTTGGGATCTGATGATGAAGAACGTTTACTCTGTTGGTTATGGACAGCTTGAA
>JAACZX010000245.1 GCA_009996555.1 Chitinophagaceae bacterium
ACTGAACCAATGACAAACTCAGTTGATACCTTGAACCAACTCTTATCTACTTCAATTGAATGTGTATCGCCGGGTTTGTTGGGTTTCAATAAGCTCATCACAATCATCATCACTGCAATGATGAAGAAAGTAATCGTCATACGATCGAGGAATGGATAATCAGGGAATGCACCATTTGTCCATGTTGGTAAAAATTTCAATACGGTTGAAATGGGTATCGTTAACACAGCACCCGCCAATGCAGCTGCAGCGGTTGTTCGTTTCCAGAACATTCCCAACAAAAAGATAGCTAACACACCTGGCGAAAAGAAACCAACATATTCCTGTATGAATTGATACGCCTGGTCAAGTGATTTTAATGCCGGTGTTACAATGGCTGCGATCAACATGGAAATGATCACTGCCCAACGACCAACACGAACCACTTTCTTTTCAGAAGCCTCCTTATCGAAATACTTTTTATAAATGTCTAATGAAAAAATGGTTGAGATGCTGTTTGCCTTCCCTGCAAGCGATGCAACAATGGCGGCTGTTAATGCAGCGAAGGCAACGCCTTTTAAACCGGCAGGTAATAAATTCATTAAGGTTGGATATGCATGATCGGGTTTAAGTACGCCTGTAGCTGCATCAACCATCTCCTGTTGAAACATGCCGTTCTGGTGCATCACGTACATGGTAATACCGGGCAGCACTGCAATAACCGGGATCAACAGTTTTAAAAATGCGGCAAATAAAATTCCGTTACGTGCCGTTTTTAAATCGGCACCCAATGCACGCTGAACGATGTATTGATTACATCCCCAATATGCCAGGTTATTAATGAGCATACCGCCGATCAACACCGACAAGCCGGGTAACTCTTTGTAATGCGGACTTGATTTATCGAAGATCATGTGGAAGTGATCCGGTGCTTCTTTGCGCAACACACCTAATGCTTCCAAAATATTTCCATCAAAACCAAACTTATCTGCAAGCAGTGATAACGCTAAGTAAGTTGTTACCAATCCACCAATCAGCAATACGATTACCTGTATCACATCAGTATAACCAATTACTTTCATACCACCGAGTGTTACAATAATGGAGAACACACTTAAACCAACAATACTCCATTCGAAACTGATAGGTGAAATAGAAGAAATGGCTAATGCACCCAGATAGATAATAGAAGTGAGATTGACAAACACATATACCAATAACCAGAACACAGCCATGATGGTACTCACGCTATCGTTATATCTTTTTGCCAGGAACTGCGGCATGGTATAGATCTTATTCTTGAGATACAACGGAATGATGAACACAGCCACGATAATAAGCGTTGCAGCTGATGCCCATTCGTATGTGGAAATAGCAAGCCCCAATGCAAAACCCGAACCGCTCATGCCAATAAAATGTTCAGCAGAAATATTAGATGCAATGAGTGATGCACCAATAGCCCACCATGTGAGAGAACCTTCGGCAAGAAAAAAATCGTTGGAGCTCATGGTTGCCGATTTCTTTTTATGGTAGATATAGTAACCATAAGCGGAAACAACAATGAAGTAGATAAAGAAAACAATATAATCGGCTGGTAATAGTTTATGCATTTGGCAAGTGCGTTAATCGTTTTACAGTTTTAAAAACAGCTTTCGTTTATAGAGAAAATACAAGGCAATGAATTGAATGAATGCAACCCCCGTCCACAATATTGTTTCGCTCCATTGCGGAGAGATTTGCTTAATAATGCCTCCAAATACAAATTCGGAAGTAGACAGAAAGTTGACCACTCCATGTGCAGCCATATAAATTAAAATCGAGTTGCAGCCCAACCATACAAAGGGCATGCTCCACATTTTGATCTGCTGCGCATCAATCACAAAATAAAAGAGTGCAAATAATAACAAACTCCATCCACCGGCATAAAGTACAAAAGAACCGGTCCATAAATTTTTATTGATGGGAAATACAAAACCCCAAAGCCAACCAGCAATCAGCAACACAACTCCTGCTGCAGATAAATACAACGCTTTCCTTTGTAGCGTATATTGTTGCAAACGAAGAAACTCGCCGGTGAAAATGCCCAGTAATGCCGTTGCAATTGCCGGAATAGTTGAAAGTAATCCTTCCGGATCGTAAACAGTGCGGTGCAGTTTGCCGGGCAACAATAAGCGATCAACATAAGCTGAAAAATTTCCTTCGGCAGTTAAATCGCCTGCGCCAAAACCGGGAACTGGAATGAGCAACAACATCAACCAATAACCAATCAGCAGTATTCCAACCCAGGCAATACGCCAGCGAAACGAAGCATTGAGATAAATGATGGCTGCAAAAAAACAACTGAGTGCAATGCGCCCCAGCACACTGGCAAAACGTGTTTCATCGTAAGGTTTGAATTGCAACAGACCATTAACGATCATACCCAGCAGCAACAGAATGATTGTACGTTTGATCAGAGAACGGTAGATCTTCTGCTTTGCATCAGGCAAACCATTGACTTGTTTGCTGTAAGAAAATGGCATACTTACCCCTGCAATAAAAATGAACAACGGAAAGATGAGATCGTAAAAAGTAAAGCCATTCCAGACTGAATGATGTAACTGGTTGCTGATACCAACAAGAAAACGTTCAATCAAATTCAGCTGATCAGTTGTAGCAATTTGCCAGCTTGTTTTATCCTGTATAAGTCCATGTTTATTTTTGACAGCAGCAGCCAGCCCATGAAAAATTCCTTCACCGCTAACGATCCAGAACATATCAAACCCACGCAAAGCATCAAGCGACAAAAGCCTGTTTTTTGAAGTAGTTGGTTGGTTATGTGTTGCAGCCTGATTCAAAGAAAAATTATTTTTTAATTGTGTAGCTGTAAATAATTTTCCCCGCATCATTCACGGCTTGCAGCAATAATTCATTGCCTGTAACAGAGAAAACAAAGAAGCCATAATCAGAAGCAGACATTAAACTGTTATCAATTAAACGTGCAGGCGTTTTTTCCGATGCTGCACCGGAAATGATGTGATGCATGTTACCTGCACTTTGCATGTGTTGTAAACTATGTTCATGACCTGCTAAATACACATCCACTTTGTATTTATCGAACATTGGTTTTAATGTATTGCGGATGGCTTTTGTATCGTACCCATCGGTGCGGCTTCCGCCGCTATACATGGGATGATGACCAATGACAATCTTCCATTTAATATTGGGCGATTTGTTGCTGAGTAGTTTTTCCATCCAGCGCTTTTGCTTAGTCGTGTCCTGCCCTTTTACATGCGGACCATACTCTGCATTTTTGTAAAACTCGGGGATCAACGGATTAGTATCTATAAACAGCAGCAACACCTGTTGTGTTGTATCGCCATTGATTGAAAATGTTTTGCTGTAATACCGTGCAGGCATTTTCCACCGCCTGCTGATGGATGAATATTTAACCTGTGCATCAGGATTGCTTTTGTAATCATGATTACCCAGCACCGGGTACCAATCCCATTGCAAACGAAAATCGGTATAAATATCTTCGTAAGAATATTTCCACAGCGGATCAAACTCACTGATCACTCCGCTGGGATAAAAATTATCACCTGTAGCAATTGTAAACTGCGAACCAATTTCATTGGCAGTAACGCCCATTTGCTTTGCTACCTGCAGTTGATGATCGGCGCCGTTGCGGCCCCAATCGCCCATAGCAATGAAGTGTAATGCCTTTTCTTTTTTAATGAGTTTTGCATCGGCTTTGGGAAGCAAAGACGAATCTTTTACCAATACCTGCGCCCGCAGAATGTAACAGCACAATGCAAAAGCAAAAAATAAAATTGATTTACGGAGTGGTGATTGCATGGAATAAATATACGTGATAGAAAAATCCCGGGGCTTAACAACCCCGGGGTGATTCTCTATGGATTATAAAAGACTGTTTTCCGATTAATTATAACCTGGGTTCTGTACCAATTTCGGATTTGTGTTCATAGCCGCAGTTGGTATCGGGAATATCCGGCGATAAGTATCAG